>NZ_BADW01000081.1:0-7240 GCF_000241165.1 Pseudoalteromonas sp. BSi20439 | reverse complement strand
ACGGTTTTTTCTAGCGTTTTTTTCTGGAAGTTTGTAGAGGTTCCTATTACAAAGAAATTGAAATGTTTATATAAAAGAGATGTGGAAATAGGTTCAAAATGAGTTATTTAGTATCAATAATTATGCCAGCGCATAATGTCTCTGGCTTTATTGCTGAGTCAATATCAAGTGTTTTGAATCAAACTTATGATAATTGGGAGTTAATCATAGTAGATGATTGCTCAACAGATAGTACGGTTGATGTAATTAAACCATTTTTGAAAGATGAACGAGTAAAGTTACTGCAAAATGAGTATAACTTAGGTGGTGCAGGATCTCGAAATGTGGCAATAAAAGCCGCGCAAGGAAGGTATATTGCATTTTTAGACTCTGACGATTTATGGACAGGCGACAAACTAGAGAAACAGCTTGGCTATATGCAAACTCATAATGTTGGGTTTTCATTTTCGAGTTATTCAATAATTAGCGAGCAAGGTGAGTTATTAGAAACTTTATTAGTGCCCAACAAAGTAACATTCAAACAGCTACTGAAGCATAACTACATTGGATGTTTAACAGCAATCTATGATGCTAAGCCATTTGGTAAGGTATATATGCCTTTAGTTAAAAAAAGGCAGGATTTTGCATTGTGGCTAGAGCTTCTTAAAAAATTTGAGTATGCAAAAGGTTACAAAGAAAGCTTAGGATTTTATAGGATCCGAGAAGGTTCGCTTTCTAGAAGTAAATTTGATGCGTTTAAATATTACTGGCTGGTTTTGCGCAAAGTAGGCAAGCTTAACGTTTTGCCGGCAACTTTAAATTTATTATGCTATTTAATTATTGTTTTTCTAAAGAAAAAATATATAAATATTTATCATAAACTTTTTATACGGTAGGTAGTATTTGTGATAAAAATTTTATTAACTGGCAGCACCGGCTTTATAGGTTCTAAATTAGGTTGTGAGTTAAACCGCAGAGGCTATGATGTTGTATCTGCTGTTCGTAAAAAAACACAGCAGATGAATGAGTCGCATATTGCTGTGGGTGAACTTCACGGTAACACAAATTTTTTACCAGCACTTCTTGGTGTGCATACCGTGATCCACCTTGCTGCTAAGGCACATATTAAAGAAGAGCATCTAATTAACTCGGCAGCAGAGTTTGCTAGATGTAACACTGATGCAACCATTACACTTGCAGAACAGGCAATAAGGAGTGGAGCAAAGCGGTTTATTTTTATCAGCTCAATTGGAGTGAACGGTAGTAATAACACTCAACCCTTTACCTTTGATGATGTGCCAAACCCAGCAGAAGCGTACGCGGTTTCGAAGCATCATGCTGAAATAAAGTTACAAGAGCTTGCGAAAAAAACAGGTTTAGAGGTTGTGATTATTAGGCCGCCATTGGTTTATGGTGTAGGTGCACCGGGTAACTTCGGGAAGTTAGTAAATCTTGCAGAGAAAAACTTACCCTTGCCTTTAGGTTCTATCAATAATCAGCGAAGTTTTGTTGCAGTAGATAATTTGATTGATTTGATCATTACCTGCGTAGGGCATCCAAATGCAGCTAATAAAACTTTTTTAGTGAGTGATGATGAGAGTGTTTCTACTTCTAACCTTTTAAAGCAACTTACTTTAGCTGCAGGGAAAAAACCGTTGTTATTACCCATGCCAGTCGCTTTTTTGAGGTTCATAGCAGGTTGCGTTGGTAAAAAAGATCATATTGATAAGTTGGCTAATTCTTTAACTATTGATATCGAGTTCACTAAAAAAACATTAAATTGGAAGCCACCGATTACTTTAGATGAAGGTATTCGTCGCTGCTTTGAATAATTTTTACCTTAATAACAATGGGTTTATAAATGATACGTTTATTGGATTTTACATTTTCACTGTTTGGCTTACTTTTTGCTGCTCCATTTTTAGTGATTTTATACATTATTGGTTTATTTGATACCGGTTCCCCTATTTTTATGCAAGAGCGTGTTGGTCGTAATAAAAAACCTTTTACGTTAGTAAAGTTTCGTACTATGACTGTTGATACTGCATCGGTTGCAAGTCACTTAGCGAGCACTGCATCAATTACCCCATTTGGTGGTTTTTTACGTAAAACTAAGCTTGATGAGTTACCACAGCTATGGAATGTTTTAAAAGGTGAAATGAGTTTAGTAGGTCCTCGACCAGGTTTGTTTAACCAAACTGATTTAACTCAAGCGCGTGAAGCTAAAAATGTATTTGCCGTGCGCCCTGGTATTACAGGTTTAGCTCAGGTTAACGAAATTGATATGTCTACCCCTGAACTACTTGCTAAAACAGACCGTGAAATGATAGATACACTAACAATTGGTAATTATTTTAAATATATACTCATGACGGTTACTGGCAGTGGTAGTGGCGATAGGGTTAAGTAATATTAAAGGTTCTAGGTTCTAGGTTCTAGGTTCTAGGTTCTAGGTTCTAGGTTCTAGGTTAGAAGGTTAAAACAAGGAATTTTTATGGATGGCTTTATCCGTTCAATTATAAATGCATCTCGTGCTAAAAAGCGTGTTATTACTTTATGTATAGATTCACTTTTTATAGCTGCGGCTTTTTGGTTAGCGCTTATAGTAAGACTTGATAGTTTTGAGCCTTTAAAAAGTACTGATAACTGGTTGTTGTTAGCGGTGTTAATACCTGTAAGCTTGTTGGCATTTATTAATTTAGGCTTATACCGCGCAGTACTCAGGTATATGAACTCACAAGCTTTGTGGGCGATTATATTAGGTACACTTGTTACAACCATAAGCTTGGTAATACTCGCTTTTTTTATAAATGTTAGTATACCGCGAACAATGCCATTTATTTTTGCTTGGTTGTGCTTACTAACAGTTGGTGGCTCACGTATCCTGGTAAGGGCACTGATTGGTAAAATGATGACTAATAACAAGGAGTCGGTAATCATTTATGGAGCGGGCTCGGCAGGTCGCCAGCTTGCTACGGGCTTAAATGCGGGCCCAGAATACTTTGTAAGTGCATTTATTGATGACGATATAACTAAGCACGGCTCAGTAATACAGGGCATACCAGTTAGAGCTTTTAAAGAAATACATGATTTAGTAAATAAAGGTAAAGCAACTAAAGTATTGCTTGCAATACCAAGTGCAAGTCGTGCTCGTCGTAAAGAAGTTCTTGCTCAGCTTGAGCCATTAACTATTAAAGTACTTTCTATTCCAGGAATGGCCGATGTTGTTGAAGGTAAAGCTAAGCTCTCTGAATTTAGAGATGTTGGTATAGAAGATTTACTAGGGCGCGATCCAGTAACACCTAAGCCAGAATTAATGACTGCAAATATAGCTAATAAAGTGGTTATGGTTACGGGCGCAGGAGGCTCAATAGGTTCTGAGTTATGTAGGCAAATAGTTAAAATAAAACCAACTAAACTAGTACTTTTTGAGCGAAGTGAAATTGCCTTATATTCAATTGAAAAAGAGTTAGCTGAATATATTGCCCGTCAACAATTAACTATTGAGTTAATTCCTATAATGGGCTCGGTACAACGTGTTAACCGCCTTGAAACGGTAATGCTTACCTTTGGGGTGCAAACTGTTTACCATGCAGCTGCGTATAAGCATGTGCCATTAGTGGAGCATAACGTAGTTGAAGGTGTGCGTAATAATGTATTTGGTACTTACTACGCGGCCAAAGCGGCTGTTAATGCAAAAGTAGATACCTTTGTATTAATTTCTACCGATAAAGCAGTACGCCCTACAAATGTAATGGGCGCAACTAAACGTATGGCCGAGCTAGTACTACAAGGTTTAGCGCAAGAACAAGGCAATAAACACAAAACACGTTTTTGCATGGTGCGTTTTGGTAATGTATTAGGCTCAAGCGGCTCTGTAGTGCCACTATTTCGCCGGCAAATTCAACAAGGTGGACCAATAACGCTTACTCACCCTGATATAACCCGTTACTTTATGACTATACCTGAAGCGGCGCAGCTTGTTATACAAGCTGGAGCAATGGGTAAGGGCGGCGATGTGTTTGTACTCGATATGGGTGATTCAGTAAAAATAAAAGATCTGGCTACCAAAATGGTTAGGCTGTCGGGCCTTGAAATTAAAACCGAGCATAACCCCCATGGCGATATCGAAATAAAATGCACTGGTTTACGCCCAGGCGAAAAGCTTTACGAAGAGTTATTAATAGGCGATAACGTAGAGCAAACCTCGCATGAGCGTATAATGACTGCTAACGAAGTAATGCTGCCACTCAGTGAGCTTAATGTATTTATTGATGCGCTTGATATTGCATGCCATAACTTTGAGCATGAAAAAATACGCCAGCTATTACTCGATGCACCCACAGGCTTTAACCCCACTGATGGTATTTGTGATTTAGTATGGAATGCTAGGCTTGAAAGTGAATCCAAAGATAATACTGAAAGTGTAAGTAATGTAGTTAATTTAAATAATCAATAAAGAACAAGAGTTAGATGTCAGCTATCAAGTATAAATAAAGATCCGATAGTGATTAAAGTTAAAAGTTTAGTATAAAAAACAAACCAGTGATTTAGGGAAGTGAAATGAAAATTGCAGTAGTTGGCACCGGGTATGTAGGCCTATCTAACGCTATGTTATTAGCGCAACACAATGAAGTGGTGGCGCTAGATATTGATGAGCAAAAAATAGCGCTTTTAAGCAATAAACAGTCACCGATTGTTGATACAGAGATTAGCGATTTTTTACTGCGTGACGATTTAAACTTTACAGCAACTACAGATAAGGTTTCAGCGTATAAAAACGCTGATTTCGTTATCATTGCCACCCCAACGGATTATGATGTAGAAAATAACTACTTTAATACCAGCTCAGTTGAGGCGGTAATTAAAGAGGCTACAGCGCATAATCCAAGTGCTGTTTTAGTCATTAAATCGACAGTACCAGTTGGTTTTACGCAAAATATTAAAGCAAAGTTTAGTGTCGATAATTTAATTTTTTCGCCTGAGTTTTTACGTGAAGGTAAAGCTCTGCACGATAACTTGCATCCATCACGAATTGTAGTAGGTGAGCAAAGTGAACGTGCAGAAGTATTTGCTAACTTACTCAAGCAAGGCGCTATCAAAGAAGATATTGAAGTACTATTCACTGATTCAACAGAAGCTGAAGCTATTAAGCTGTTTTCTAATACTTATCTTGCTATGCGAGTGGCTTACTTTAATGAGTTAGACAGCTACGCTGAAGCGCATGGCTTAAACAGCAAGCAAATTATACAAGGTGTTAGTTTAGATCCGCGTATAGGTAACCACTACAATAACCCTTCATTTGGTTATGGCGGCTACTGTTTACCAAAAGACACTAAACAACTTCGCGCAAATTATGCCGATGTACCTAACAATATTATCGGTGCCATCGTTGACGCTAATACCACTCGTAAAGACTTCATTGCAGCCTCTATCCTAAAGCGCGACCCTAAAGTAGTGGGTATATACCGATTAGTGATGAAGTCTGGTTCTGATAACTTTAGAGCCTCATCTATACAAGGTATTATGAAGCGTATAAAAGCTAAAGGTATTGAAGTTGTAGTTTACGAGCCTGTACTTGAGGAGAATGAGTTTTATCATTCACGAGTAGTTAAAGACCTTAATGAGTTTAAGAAAATCTCAGATGTAGTTGTATCAAATCGAATGGTTGAAGAGCTTAGTGATATTGCCGATAAAGTATATACACGTGACTTATTCGGTAGTGATTGATAAATATTAATACCTTAGTTTGCTGAATAAAAGTTCAATAAATATGAGCAGGTATTAGAGATTAGAACATTTAAAGCACCGAGTTCAATTTGAGCTCGGTGTTTTTTGCTTTTTTGTATATGGTGCTTCGTATTACGTAGTACTTTTAAAAAGATTAAATATATTCAGCTTAGATATATTGCTTAGCTGCTAATTTATCAAAAATCATTAAAAACTTAATTAAAGGACTATCTGTGAAAGCTGTTATCCCTGTTGCCGGTTTAGGCACTCGTATGTTACCTATGACCAAAGCTATCCCTAAAGAAATGCTACCGTTGGTTGATAAGCCTCTGATTCAGTACATAGTAAATGAGTGTGTTGCTGCGGGCATAAAAGAAATTGTATTAGTAACGCATAGCTCTAAAAATGCGATTGAGAACCATTTTGATACCAGCTTTGAACTTGAAGCTACGCTTGAGAAGCGCGTTAAACGTGTTTTACTTGATGAAGTACGCTCTATTTGTCCACCTGATGTAACCATTATGAGTGTGCGCCAAGGTGAAGCAAAAGGCTTAGGGCATGCTATTTTATGTGCTAAGCCCATTGTGGGCGACGATGATTTTATTGTTTTATTGCCTGATGTAATACTAGATGCATATACGGCAGACCAAAAGACAGAGAATCTTGCAGCGATGTTAAAGCGCTTTAGCGAGACACGTGCAAGCCAAATTATGCTTGAACCTGTAGCACAGGAAGATGTGAGCAAATACGGTATTGCTGATATTAACGGTGTAGAACTAACCCCAGGTGAAAGCGCCGCTATTAATGCCATGGTTGAAAAGCCAGCCACAGAGTTAGCTCCTTCAAACTTAGCGGTTGTTGGTCGTTATGTATTAAGTAAAAATATTTGGCCACTACTGGCTAAAACACACGTTGGCGCGGGTGGCGAAATTCAACTTACTGATGCGATTGATGAGCTAATGAAACAAGAAACGGTGGAAGCCTTTCATATGAGTGGTCGCTCGCACGACTGTGGCGATAAGCTAGGTTACTTAAAAGCGATTGTTGAGTACGGTATGCGCGATGAAAGCTTAGGTGATGAGTTTACTGAACATTTAAAATCGCTTGTAAATTAGGATTGGCTGTAAAAAAATAATTGCAGTCATTCTTTGTAGTTCAAAAAACACTCGTTTAACTACTAAAAACTATAACGTATAAATCATATCAGCCCGCCACTTAACGGGCTGATATGATATTCACTTGCCTAAATTAAACCTCGCCAAATAGCCATTTAACATTAATCGTCGTTGCCACGAGGAACAGCAAAACTCTCACACTCACCGTTATCTAAATCAATAAAGGTGATAGGCTGCTCACTCTCCATAGTATTAATGTAATTTTTAATAAACGGAATAACAAACAGCTGCCTAAGCCTATCGTCACACATGAACTCTGTTGAATTTGTGCTCGTCACGTTATAGTCATCCGACATATCATTGCGTATTAATAGCGGATTGTTTTCAGGCTTTTTAAGCCAATTTTCTAATTGGCT
>NZ_BADW01000082.1:0-4763 GCF_000241165.1 Pseudoalteromonas sp. BSi20439 | reverse complement strand
TTTTATTGGGTCTATTTTATTTTTTCACTTTCGCATTGGCAAAGGCATCAGCAAACGCATTACCCATCATGGCATTGCCTGTGTCGCGCTTAGGCTTAGGCGCTCGCGTTTGGTTTGCATTGTTGCTGCGCGGCTTTTGCGGCGCCGCAGGGGCAGCTTTATTGCTAGTGTCTATCTCGTCATCTAGGCGCATAGTAAAACTAATACGTTTACGGGCAGCGTCGACTTCAACCACTTTGACTTTAACAATGTCACCTGCTTTAACTACTTCTCGTGGGTCTGAAATAAACTTGTTAGTAATGGCTGAAATATGCACGAGTCCATCTTGATGAACACCCACATCAACAAATGCACCAAAATTAGCAACGTTCGATACCACGCCTTCTAAAATCATACCGGGCTTAAGGTCACTAATTTTTTCAACACCGGCTTTAAACTCAGCAGTTTTAAATTCAGGGCGCGGATCGCGACCCGGTTTATCAAGCTCGCTAATAATATCGGTCACGGTAGGCAGGCCAAATTTATCGTCAATATAATCATTTGCAGCGAGCTTATTTAAAAACTCCTTATTACCAATGAGGTTATTTACGTCTACCTGATTGTGCTCACAAATACGCTTAACGATAGGGTATGCTTCAGGGTGAACTGATGAGTTGTCTAGTGGATCGCTGCCATTGTTAATGCGTAAAAAGCCGGCTGCTTGTTCAAATGCTTTTGGCCCCAAGCGCTCTACTTTTTTCAACTGACTGCGTTTTGTAAATGAACCGTTTGTATCACGGTAGTTTACAATGTTTTGCGCTAAGGTTTTGTTTAAGCCAGAAACACGTGCAAGCAAAGGCACAGAAGCCATATTTAAATCAACACCGACACTGTTTACACAGTCTTCTACCACCGAAATTAGGCTTTGCCCCAGTTGGCTTTGCGATACATCATGTTGATATTGGCCTACACCAATAGACTTAGGCTCTATTTTAACCAGCTCAGCCAATGGATCTTGAAGGCGACGTGCAATAGATACGGCACCACGTAAAGATACATCTAAATCTGGAAATTCATTAGCGGCAAACTCAGACGCAGAGTACACCGAAGCGCCGGCCTCACTGACCATGATTTTATTCAGTTTAAGCTCGGTATTGGCTTTGATAAGTTCGCCAACTAGTTTATCTGATTCGCGAGAAGCGGTGCCGTTACCAATTGCAATAAGCTCTACCTTATGTTGACGACATAGCTGCTCGAGCGTGCGTAATGATTTATCCCAATGATTTTGTGGTGCATGTGGGAAAATCGTTTGGGTAGCAAGCAGCTTACCTGTGCTATCAACCACGGCAATTTTACAACCGGTACGTAAACCAGGATCTAAGCCTAACGTAGTGCGAGGACCTGCAGGGGCTGCCATTAATAAGTCTTTTAAGTTTTTAGCAAATACATCAATGGCACCGGTTTCGGCTTTTTCACGCATTGCGGCTAAAAATTCATTTTCTAAGTGTAATCCAAGCTTAATTTTCCACGCCCATTGCACCACGGTTAATAACCAAGCGCTGGCAGGTTTGTTTTTAATATCTAGGCGGTAATGATCGCTAATCATCTGTGCACATAATTGCGCTGGATTTTCAGCGCTCGGCTCAGGATTAATAGTTAACTGTAAAACGCCTTCATTACGCGCTCTTAGCATGGCTAGTGCACGGTGCGAGGGGACTTTTTTTAACGGTTCTTGATGTTCAAAGTAGTCTCGGTATTTAGCCCCCGCTTGTTCTTGGCCATCAATAAGTTTGCTTTCAATCGCTCCATTTTGGCTAATATGAGTTCTAAATTTAGCGAGTAATTTAGCGTCTTCGGCAAAGCGTTCCATCAAAATAAACTTAGCACCATCAAGCGCTGCTTTAGTATCGACAATTGCTTTGTCGACATTAATAAATTGTGCTGCTTCAGCTTCTGGGTCAAGCATCGGATCGTTAAATAACGCATCGGCTAGCGGTTCTAAACCGGCTTCAATAGCTATTTGACCTTTAGTGCGGCGCTTTGCTTTATAAGGCAAATATAAGTCTTCTAGTTCGGTTTTACTTTGTGCTGCTTTAATATCAGCCGCTAATTCACCGGTAAGTTTATTTTGAGATTCTATCGTCGACAGGATAAAGCCACGACGCTCTTCAAGTTCACGTAAATAAGATAAACGTTGCTCTAGAAGGCGTAGTTGGGTGTCATCTAATCCACCGGTCACTTCTTTTCTGTAACGGGCAATAAAGGGGACGGTTGCGCCTTCATCAAGTAACTTTGTTGCTGCAACCACTTGTTGCTGCTGTGCATTTAGCTCAGTTGCTAAACGTGCAGAGATATCGCTCATGCAAAAACCTTTTAATACAAAAAATAAGACCAGCTAAAAAGTTAACTGATGCGTCAATGTCTTGAATAATATCACAGGGGAGGGTAATAAAAAGCTCTTAAAGCAAGCTATTTTACTTGCCTTAAGATGCCATTACCGGGGTTGGAACTATACTAATAAAAAGCGGATTTAGTGAGGGTGCTCTATACT
Source organism: Pseudoalteromonas sp. BSi20439 (assembly GCF_000241165.1). Lineage (NCBI taxonomy): Bacteria > Pseudomonadati > Pseudomonadota > Gammaproteobacteria > Alteromonadales > Pseudoalteromonadaceae > Pseudoalteromonas > Pseudoalteromonas sp. BSi20439. Next base: position 2,233 of record NZ_BADW01000082.1, on the reverse strand, counting down.
TTCGAGTACTTCACTAAATGTGTGTGCTATTGGGCTAATATGAACAGGAATTTGCAGCTTACGTGCTATATCGCGTGCTGAAATTAAGCCGCTGATTTCATTGTTAGCCGCAGTGACTAATAAAAACATAGCGCCATGATGTTCCATAGTTTGCAGTGCATCACCAATGCATGAGTAGCTTAAGCTTTTCATACTTACACCCATTAAATTACTCAGCGGTGTCATTAAATAGCGTAAGCTAATTTCACTACGAGGCAAGCCTAAACGCTGCGCTAAAATCATGATTTTTGAGCTTTGTAAATCTGCACTTGCGACAATTCCAATTAATTTTTGATGCTCGTCAGTCACTAAAATAAAATCAGAGCGCTGAGTATTTAACTGTTTCGATGCTTGTTCAATGGTTGTATCAAACGCTGCACGCATAGGACTGGTATGCGTAAAGCTAGTTACTATTTGTGTTGCAGGAGAAGTTAAATCAATTACAGGCTCATTAGTAAAAGTATCAGCAATAGTGCCATGCGAAATGTCTTGGGTACGGAGTTCTTTAAAGTTAGACATAATATCCACCTAAATAAATTAGTTATAAAAATTTAATAATGTTTAAAAGTAAGTTACTAAATTAAATAACAGGTGGCGCTCGCGGGTTTGCGTGATTGTAGGCAGTGGCTAAAAATTGACTTTCATAATGAAAGAAAAACGCTAAAGGAAGTGGTTGAATTTCTCTAAGCGCAATAACACCATCAAGAGAATCTATATCGGTGTCGAGGTTTGCTTGGTCAGGGGAGTCACAAACAATAAATTCAGCTGGGGCAAAACCAGCATCAAGTTTGTTATTTTTAGGTGCGCCATGCAATGTCAAACTCACACTCATGAAGAGTGCAAACACGAGGGCATTTTGTAATATGCGCGCTGTTATGTTTGACATGGTGGTGACCTTAATTAACTACTCTCAAGTTAATACAACATTACTTGAGTAACCTTAGTTATAGCTTACTCATAAAATATAAACAATAAAAAGTTAATTTGATCTGAATCAAAACTAAGCGATGCTATTTTTGGTAAGTGATGTTATTTACGTACCATTGCTTAGCGCCTTGGGGAGTCATTACCTCAAAATCATCGTCTACTTGTTTTTTTAATAACGCTCGCGCCATTGGTGAATCGATAGAAATATAATCGTTGCGATCATAAATTTCATCGGGGCCGACAATTCTAAATTTTTTACACTCACCGGCCTCGTTTTCTATTTCCACCCAAGCACCAAAAAAAACTTTGCCGTCTTGTACGGGGGAGTAGTCAACAATTTTTAGATCGGGGATGCGTTTTCGTAAATAGCGTATACGACGGTCAATTTGGCGAAGCAAACGCTTGTTGTACTGATATTAGAACCCCACCCAAATACATACTAAAATCACTATTTTGATACTTGCTAGATACTAAAAGAGAGCTAATATTAAGTAAAAGTGAATATACTATATAATAAAAAGTATGGCATACATCCAAAAAATAAACGTAAAGTATCATGACAGAGAGACTGGTAGTATTTGTGAGTTACCAGCTCTTTATACAGAGAAAGGTGTCGTGATATCACATATTAGATACCTTGCGTGGTACAGCTCTAAAAGCGAGTCATGGAAAGAGCGTTCTATATTTTCTTTGAAGCTTCTACTCACATATATTGATGCCGTACCTAACTTTGAAAGCTCAACTTTATTATTAAAAGGCTTTACTAAAGCGCTACTTGTAGGAACAATCGATTATGAAAAAATGGATGATGAACTTGGATTGTATTGGAAGGCGAGAAAGCCTAGAGATGCAAATAATATATTATTTCATATAACGCATTACTCTGATTTCTTGGCCTTACAGGAAGGGTTTGATTCATCAAGGATAAACCCCTTTAGAAAAGCGACAAGTTATGAAGAAAGGTTAAATTGGTGTGCTTATTATCATAAGCATGCAAATGTGTTTTTAAATCACTTATCTAATCAAAAAGACGCTGCCTTTAACGCACAGAGAGTAAGGTTTATTGATCGGTTATTAGAGCCTAAAATCAATAATGAAAAAGCGATGAAATTCCCCGATGATCACTTTGAAAAGCTTCTTTATATTGGAATGGTAAAGGACTCAACACCAGATTATAAATCTCAAGCTATGACCATGTTATTAAATTATGGTGGGTTGCGTAAAAGTGAGCTATTTCATCTTTATGTTTCGGATATAACTTTACATC
>NZ_BADW01000083.1:0-11710 GCF_000241165.1 Pseudoalteromonas sp. BSi20439 | reverse complement strand
GCTTTATTGGAGTAAGTAGTTAATGCAAGTATTACGTCCTATTACTGTCAATGATTTTGCAGCACTTAAAGAGATTGCCATTGAATCAGGTCATGGTTTCACCTCTTTACCTGTCGATGACGGGCAACTACAAGAAAAAATTGACCGTGCACAAAGCAGCTTTACTAAAAACGTAGATAAGCCTCTCGACGAAAGCTATTTATTTGTTTTAGAAGACAGTGAATCTGGCAAAGTAATTGGTACTACCGCCATAGAAGCAGCCGTCGGGTTATCTGTGCCTTTGTACCATTACCATTTAGGGAAAACCGTCCATCACTCACCCACTTTAAATGTTTACAATACCGTCGATATTTTAAGTATGTGTAATGACTACACTGGCTGCTCAGAAATATGTACTTTATTTTTGCGTGAAGACAACAGAAAAGGCTTAACAGGACGATTTTTATCACGATCACGCTTTTTATTTATGGCACAGCACAGTGAACGCTTTGCCGACACTGTAATTGCGGAAATGCGCGGAGTAAGCGATGAAGCAGGACACTCGCCATTTTGGCAATGGTTACAAGAACACTTTTTTAGTATTGAATTCCCACAAGCCGACCACTTAGTAGGCCTAGGCGATAAAGTATTTATTAGTGAACTCATGCCTAAATACCCTATTTATGTAAACTTGCTAAGTAAAAAGGCACAAGCGGTGATTGGCCATGTCCATGATAAAACCAAGCCTGCACTTAAGTTGCTTGAAAAAGAAGGGTTTGAACACCGTGGCTACGTTGATTTATTTGACGCAGGCCCCACAGTAGAGGCAAAGCTCGGTAATATTCGCAGTATTCGTGATTCACAGGTGTGCCCAATTACCATTGGTGAGCTTGAGCATATTAATGAGCAAAGCTCAGATACCCTCGCAATTTGTAATCAAGGGGTCAACGACTTTAGAGCCACGTTCACTAAACACGCTCATTATAATCACGCAAAACACACCTTAGTTATCAGCCAAGAAGTAGCTGATGCACTTCATTTAAATCAAGGAGATGCAGCGCGATTTTTCCGCCTGTAACACTATTTATGAACACACAACTAATTAATAACCAATGGCACGCAGGCCAAGGCCCTGCTTTTAATTCTGTTAACCCAAGTAATGGCGAAATTGTTTGGCAAGGTAATGGTGCCAGCCCAGAACAAGTTAGCAGTGCAATTGAAGCGGCAAGAGCCGCACAAGTTCAATGGGCCGATATGCCAATTGAACAACGTATTACCATTTTAGAAAGCTTCGTTGCCCAATTAAAAGAACACAGCGAAGAGTTTGCCACTGTTATTGCTAGTGAAACAGGTAAACCACTATGGGAAACACGCACCGAAGTGGGCGCGATGACAGGCAAGGTGGCTATTGCTATTCGTGCTTACAATGAACGTACAGGCACAACCGAAAACCCAATGCCTGGCGCAAAAGCCTTTATTCGCCATAAACCACATGGTGTAGTGGCTATCTTTGGCCCGTATAATTTTCCAGGTCACTTACCCAATGGTCATATAGTCCCTGCTATATTAGCGGGTAATACCGTGGTGTTTAAACCATCAGAACTAACTCCTCACGTAGCCCAGTTTACTTTAGAGCTGTGGCTAAAAGCAGGCTTACCTGCTGGGGTTATAAACCTTGTTCAAGGTGAACTGGAAACAGGTAAAGCGCTTGCCTCACATCAAGATATCGATGGCTTATTCTTTACTGGTAGCTCAAACACAGGGCATTTATTACATAAACAATTTGCTGGTCATCCCGGTAAGATCTTAGCGCTTGAAATGGGCGGTAACAATCCGCTAGTGGTTAAAGATGTTGCTGATGTGAGCGCCGCCGTGCACGATATTATTCAATCGGGCTTTATTACTTCGGGTCAGCGTTGTACCTGTGCACGTCGTTTATTTATTGAAAAATCAGCCAATGGCGATGCGATTTTAGAAAAGCTGATCAGTGCAACCAAAAATATTCTTGTCGATGATAGCTTTGCTGATGATCAACCATTTATGGGCGCCATGATCAGTGAAAAAGCCGCGTTAGGCATGGTTGCAGCGCAAGCTGACCTAGTTAAACAAGGTGCTGAAGTACTCGTTGAGCTTAAACAATTAAAACCAGGCACTGGCTTTGTCAGCCCAGGGATTATTGATGTCACTAATATCGATGAAATCGCCGATGAAGAACACTTTGGTCCGCTAATTAAAGTATACCGCTACACTGACTTTGATAGCGCCATAGCAGAAGCGAACAACACCAGCTTTGGTTTATCTGCAGGTTTACTTGCAGACAGCGAAGATGATTACAGCCACTTTTTAAAGCGTATTCGTGCCGGTATTGTTAACTGGAACCGCCCTATTACAGGCGCATCAAGCGCAGCGCCATTTGGTGGCATAGGTGCCAGTGGTAACCACAGAGCCAGTGCATACTATGCTGCAGATTACTGCGCATACCCAGTGGCCTCAGTAGAGTCAGAGAAAGTTAATTTACCGCAAACCCTCGCGCCGGGCTTAATAATTGAATAACAATTTTAGAAAAATTTAAGGATTTACCATGCATACCAATGTAAACACATTATTTGATAACTTATGGCAAAACTACCTAACCGTAACGCCATCAGCTGATAAAATTCATGACTTATTAGGCTCAACTCAAAAAGACGACATTATTAACGACCATATTGCTTTGCGTACTTTTAATATTGAAAAAGTAGGCCTTGAAAAGCTGGCTGCGCACTTTTTAGCGATTGGTTATAAAGAATGTGGTGAGTACCACTTTGAAGCAAAAAAACTCTACGCCAAACATTATGAGCATAGCGACCCGACACAGCCTAAAGTTTTTATCTCTGAGTTATTAGTTGAAAAATGCTCGCCTGAACTACAAGCAATTGTTACTGATATGGTGGCACAAATTGACGAAAGCGCAGTGACTGCCGATAACTTTTTATATTCAGGCACGCATTGGCAAGTAAGCACCGATACATACAAAAAGTTATTAGCTGAGAGCGAATATGCGGCGTGGATGTCTGCGTGGGGTTACCGTGCTAATCACTTTACTGTGAACATTAACACCTTAGCTAAGTTTGATAACATCCATGATGTAAACCAAGCTCTTAAAGATGCAGGCTTTGCGCTTAACACCTCAGGAGGCGAAGTAAAAGGCTCGCCAGAGGTGCTATTAGAGCAATCATCAACATTAGCTGATGAATGCGCCGTAACCTTTAGTGATGGCGATATGCGCATTCCTAGCTGTTTTTACGAGTTTGCTATTCGTTACCCAAAACCAGATGGTGAAATTTACACTGGATTTGTTGCAGCCTCTGCAGATAAAATTTTCGAGAGCACCAACGCACGTTAACTGTGTTGTGCTAAATTAAAAAAAGCCCGTTTTTGGGCTTTTTTTGTCTCTGAGAAAAAGCTCACTTATAAATTATAAAAACAACGGCTTGTAGTCGTTTTCTAATTGTTCAAATGACAAATTACCAATAAAACGACCAAAGCTCAGCCACGTAGCAAGACCTCTTAAATCTTTAAAATGGGGCGGCACAAATTGCGGGTTTTCAATCACACCTAAATCATGTAGTTGCGATATTAACCTAAAGTCATCAATTGATATTTTACCCACCAGCAATAGCGGTAATTGGTCAATTCTGCCAAGCTGTATCGCCACCCGAATTAAGTTATAAACCAATACAAAGCCTTTTATATAAGCAATGTCTTTGGTAAACGGTAAGCCGGTTGCCGTGCTACCTCTAAATACCCGCTGTGCAAGGGTATAGCTGTCGTCTTTTGATAACCCTTGTGCCACATAATCTCGGTATATATCTACAAACTCTGCACCATCAATCACTTTGGTGACGGCTTGAATACGGTTTACTAATTTTGATAAGCGCCTAGGCGTTGACTTTAAAGTAATAATTTCAGTCAGTACTGCAAGCCCCTCCTGGGTCACCGTAGAGCTTGGTGTGCCTTTACTCAAGCAAGTTAAATAAGGTTGCGCTAAGCCATTTTGAGTCGTGCCTACATGGATCCATCCCTCGTGCACTTCTAAAATATCTAATTCGCGCTGAGAAAACTTAACATCTTGATTGAGCTTAATATTATTAGCACCTGCTGCTGCATCGCTGACAATACCATCACTTAGCATTACCTCTACGTTTATTCCCGGCATGCTGGCATTGACCTGTTCAGATAAAATTCGCACCGCGTCGCTGGCATCAATATTTTTAGGATCTTCAGGCAAAATATCCGCTGCAAGTAAATTTTTTAAAGGCTGTTCGAGCATATTAGCCAGTTCTGATAGCGATGGCTCACCGGCATGAAACAAATCTTTAGGATGACCAAATAGCTCCACTGATAAGTCATGAAACTCTGGCGTACCGCGGTATTCAAGCATGCTCAGAACCGTTTTATATTCGGTACACATTTTACCCATATATTGTGCAATTGGGTTTAATTGCCCCAACTGGTTAATAATATTGCGGTGCAGTGTTGAAAATGCTTGGCGCAACTCGCTAGGAACAAACCCTAAATCGCGCTGTTGATAATAAGCACGATCAATAAGTGGATTTTTTTGACATTTTTGTCTAAAAAATTCCTCTTTAATTTGTTTATCCCAATTTATTGCATCGAGTATTCTAATGGGTGTTTGCAATGCAATGAGTTGGTCGGATAATTCACGAGTTTTCAAAAGTAACGCTTTGTCTATCATGGTAAAAGCTCAACAAAAAGTGAACTTTGAGCATAATTTATAAATGAAAAATAACAAAGCAATATCATACTTTTTAGACTATTGTTTTTATGATGATCGACCCTCACTTCTATAGCGTATGAGTGATTAAATAAAAGGGACAAACAATGAAAAATGAAATCGACAATAAACAGATTCTAGCGGTTTACGAACGCATTCAACAACGCGGAGAAGTCACAGAAGAAGGTAAATTTTATCAAGGGATCACTGCATTTTCTGATATTGACGGCTATACCGTCTATTTACAAGGCAGTGGTGTTTTACTTCGCTTTGGGTTTCATAATACTTATCACCTTGATTATGAACATGACAAACACAAAGACGACTTTTTGCAAAAACTATACAACATAGCCAATGAAGAGTGATGCGATCAACAAATAGAAGAAACAGACCAACCAGTTCGCGCAATTTGCAGTTTATTAACCAAGTTATTGCGCAATTAAAAGCAGAGCCTGAAAAACTGCAACTCATCAAAAACAACCTTGCTTATTACCGTGCGCAAACGCATTTAAAACGTGGATTTTTACTTGCAATAGAACGCTTTGATTGGGTATTTGAAGCGACCGATAATATTGATGAAATTTGCGACCAAATTATGGCTGACGATTATATTGGCAACCGTTTAAGACGTTATCCTTTGTTATTTAAAGGCGTTGTTGAAACCTAAACAGCGTCTTTATTTATCTCTTCACTAAGTTAACATTTCTGTAAATTAATCTCATATTACACTTCCTAAATCTTTTTTCTTGGATCTTCCCACAAACTCGCCTTACCGCTTTTTAAAGTAACCTGCCCACAAAAAATACAATTAGTACTCTAATATTTATCACACTAATAAATAAATCACTAAAAGTTTCACCAATTATGTAAAAAAAATATTTACACCGCAAAAAGCAATCAAAAAAACACGCGTAACAAGTTGTTATTAAATGATATTTTATAAAAATCCAGCTTGTTAATATAACTTCATTTTAGACTTATTTTATTAATTATTTATCCACATTTCAGACACTCACCATTTGCACGAACCTTGAATTGTTAGAGCTATTACCTTAAGCTTATCTTTATTGAACGATCAATTAATAAAAATTATGCCTAAAGTTGGAATGGAACCTGTAAGGCGTCAGCAGCTAATTGACGCAACAATAGAGTCAGTTGCTCAAAAAGGGTTACAAGCAACCACAATTAATAGTATTAGCAAAAATGCGGGGATGTCCTCTGGCATAATTAGCCATTACTTTGGTGGGAAACAGGGGCTAATTGAAGCAACTGTGCGTTACTTACTGTCTAACTTGAAAGATGACTTGATCAGCAAAGTAGATGAAAAGACCACGCCAACTCAAAGGTTAATGTTTATTGTTGAATCAAACTTTGCGCTAGTACAACAACGAAAAGACACCACTCGGACGTGGTTAAGTTTTTGGGCGCAATCAATGCACGACAAGGAACTTCATCGTTTACAAAATGTAAACAGCAAACGCTTGCAAAGCAATTTAACCGTTTCATTTAAGCAATTAATGCCTTTAGCGCAAGCAAATCTCGCGGCAGAGTTAACCGCAGCAATGATCGATGGTTTATGGCTACGAGCCGTATTAAGCCAATCAGACGAAAATCAGTTTAAACACAGTGAATCACTGGCTAAAAACTACGTGCATTCACTTATCAAGCAATATGGAGCCTAACGTGACTACACCTATCTATCAAAACTTTATCAACGGTCAATTCCTTGCAAACAAAAGCGGCGAAACATTTGATGTAGTAAATCCTGCAACCGGCCAAGTAATTTATGCCGTTGAAGTTGCCGATGAATACGTTCAAAACGCAGCAATTGAAAGTGCAAAACAAGGCTTTAAAGTTTGGTCAGCCATGACCCCTATTGAGCGCAGCCGTATTTTATTAACCGCCGTTGCTATTTTACGCAAGCGTAATGATGAGCTTGCACTAGTTGAAGTGCTCGATACCGGTAAACCAATGCAAGAAGCTAACTGCGTAGATGTTGAAACAGGTGCAGATGTAATTGAATATTTTGCAGGCCTTGCCCCTGCACAAGTTGGTCAACAACAAATGGTTGGCGATGACTTTTACTACACACGCAAAGAGCCTTTAGGTATTTGTGCTGGTATTGGTGCATGGAACTACCCATTACAAATTGCATGTTGGAAGTCTGGCCCTGCCCTTGCAGCGGGTAATGCATTTATTTTTAAACCTTCAGAAGAAACCCCGCTTGGCGCAATTAAATTAGCCGAGGTGTTTATTGAAGCAGGTGTACCCGCTGGCGTATTCAATGTAGTTCAAGGCGCGAGTGAAGTAGGCCAATGGCTTACTGCACACCAAGATATTGAAAAAGTATCGTTTACTGGTGAAGTAGGTACCGGTAAGAAAGTCGTCGCCAGTGCTGCAGGTACATTAAAAGATGTGACTATGGAACTAGGTGGTAAATCGCCGTTACTTGTCTTTGACGATGCCAATATAGAGCAAGCAGTAAGCGCGGCAATGTTAGGGAACTTTTATACCCAAGGTGAAATTTGTACTAATTGCACTCGTATCTATGTTCACAAAAATGTGTACCAGCAGTTTATTGATGAGCTTAAAACTCGCACCGAAAACAATATTATTGCCGGTGATCCACAAGATTTAAACACTAACTTTGGCGCGCTTATTTCTAAAAAGCATCAAGATTTAGTGCTGAGCTACATCAACAAAGGCCTTGAAGAAGGGGCAACGCTATTAACCGGTGGCTCAACGCTTTCACCAGCATCTGCGCCAAATGGTTATTTTGTAGCGCCAACCGTATTTGTTGATTGCAACGATGAAATGACCATCGTTAAAGAAGAAATTTTTGGCCCAGTAATGAGCGTTTTAGTATTTGATGACGAAGATGATGTAATTGCACGTGCTAACGGCACTCACTTAGGTTTAGCTGCAGGCGTTTTCACCAGCGATATTAAACGTGCTCATCGCGTTATTCATCAGCTACAAGCCGGTATTTGTTGGATCAATGCTTACGGTAACTCGCCGGCAGAAATGCCTGTAGGTGGCTATAAGCAATCAGGTATCGGCCGCGAAAACGGCATACAAACGCTTGATCATTACACGCAAACTAAGTCTGTTTATGTTGGTATGGCTGACATAGAAAGCCCATTTTAAGGAATCATTATGAACCACTCTTTTGATTATATTATTGTAGGCGCAGGCTCTGCAGGCTGTGTGTTAGCAAATCGCTTGTCTGAAGATTCAAGTAACAAAGTATTGTTACTTGAAACCGGCGGCAGCGATAAAAGCATCTTTATTAAAATGCCCACTGCTCTGTCGATTCCAATGAATACCGATAAGTATGCGTGGCAATTTCATACGCAGCCAGAAAAGTACTTAGATAACCGTGAAATGCACTGCCCACGCGGTAAAGTGCTTGGCGGCTCATCATCTATTAATGGCATGGTGTATGTACGTGGTCATGCGAAAGATTTTGATGAATGGCAGCAACATGGCGCTAATGGCTGGGATTATCAAGCCTGTTTACCGTATTTTAAAAAAGCAGAAAGTTTTTACCTAGGTGAAAACAGCCATCGTGGTGGAAAAGGCCCCCTTGGCGTTAATAACGGTAATAACATGGAAAACCCTTTGTATAGCGCCTTTATTGATGCTGGTGCTCAAGCGGGTTATGCCACTACAGCTGATTATAATAGTGCTCAACAAGAAGGCTTTGGCCCTATGCACATGACCGTTAAAAACGGTGTGCGCAGCTCAGCCTCTCGTGAATATTTAGATCCGATTAAGCATCGCAGTAATTTAACAATTGTAACCGGTGCACTTGCGCAGCGCGTTATTTTAGACGGTAAAAAAGCAACCGGTATTGAATACAAGCTCAATGGCACAGTTAAAACAGCCAAAGCAAATAAAGAGGTTATTTTAAGTGCGGGCTCTATCGGTTCACCTCACCTGTTACAACTGTCCGGTATTGGTGATACACAAATACTTGAAAAAGCAGGTGTTGAAGTAAAACATCACCTACCAGGTGTTGGTCAAAACTTGCAAGATCATCTCGAGTTTTACTTTCAATATAAGTGTAAACAACCCATTACTTTAAACGGTAAATTAGGCTTGTTTTCAAAAGGCTTGATTGGTGCAAAATGGCTGCTTACCCGTAAAGGTTTAGGCTCAACTAATCACTTTGAATCATGTGCGTTTATTCGCTCAAAACCCGGTGTTGAATGGCCAGATATTCAGTATCACTTTTTACCGGCAGCAATGCGTTACGATGGACGCAGTGCTTTTGCAGGGCATGGTTTTCAAGTGCATGTAGGTCATAACAAACCTAAAAGTCGTGGCAGTGTCACCATTGCATCAGCTGATCCAACACAACCACCAAAAATTGTGTTTAATTATCTTGAGCATCAAGACGACATTGAAGGCTTTAGAGCGTGCGTACGTTTAACGCGTGAAATCATTGAACAACCTGCCTTTGACAATTTCCGTGGTGAAGAAATTCAACCAGGGCAACAAGTTCAAACTGATGAGCAAATTGATGCCTTTGTGCGCCAAGCAGTAGAAAGTGCTTACCACCCTTCTTGCTCTTGTAAAATGGGTGAAGACGCCATGGCGGTGGTTAATTCAAACACTCAAGTGCATGGCATGCAAAGCTTGCGTGTGGTTGACTCGTCAATTTTTCCAACAATACCTAACGGTAATTTAAATGCGCCTACCATTATGGTTGCCGAAAAAGCCGCTGATATTATTTTAGGAAATAAGCCCTTAGCTCATACAGGAGTTGATGTTGTGAATGCCACTGATTGGCAAACTACACAACGAAATAAAACCCTTTAATTTAGCCTGCCATAAAGGCCACTCCTTTAAGCAAAATGCTTTAAGGAGTGCCTTTATGCGCCTTGCAGTGGCTCACAAGCATAAATAGGTTATGCCTGTGTTAATGCAAGCACAATAAAAAACGGAGTATATATGTGTTACTTTTATTCATTCTGGGAGGGCGATAATGACTATTTGGCTTAATGCTGGCATTATTTTCACCTTACTTGCGATTGTTGCTATTTTAATTAAATGGGGCAATGTACGCGTAGTAGGCGTCACACCAGTGAGAACATTCACCTTTATAGCAATCCTGTTTACCTCGGGCCTAGACGTTGGCCTCATTATGTTTCCTTTAACCGAATTTGCCGGTTATGCAGACATAAAAGCAAGCCCAGAATATGCATTTGCCAACCCTCTCTCTATTGAGTTTGGTTATTGGGGATTTTTAATTTGGGGATTTTATTTTCTTACGTGCTTTTATTTCTGTGTAATAGAACCCAAAGTAAAATTTTTTGAAATTCCATGGGTTAAATTTTTAAACAACGTAGTTATCATTGGTACTTGTGCGTTTACCGCTTACTTACTATTGAGCAACCTACCGTGGTATTTACCTGAACTCGGAGACGGCTCGAATGTTATTCCTGAGTTTTACTTAATCGTGCTTGCCGCTATTTGTTTTGCGGTGTATTCAAGCACCGATATTAAATATGTTCGTTTTTTAAGCATTGCTACTACTTGGTTGTTTATCGCGTTAATTGGTTTTATGTGGGCTGATGCCTTCTTATTTGGCGATAGCGAACTCTCTGCATTTACTAAAAACATTGGATTAATTGGTAATTACTTTGCCAACATCAATGAGTTTGTATTACCACTGAATGATTACCATGAGTTTTACTTATTTTGGTGGTTTGCGTGGAGCATTATGATTGGTCAATTTACATCGCGTTTTGTGGGCGGTTTAAAAACCTATCAAGTCCTTGGTGCTATGCTGATTTTCCCATCGATTCCAATCGCTATCTGGTTTAGTGTGTTATATCACTACCATGAAGCCGGTATTCCAACCGAGGGAATCAAAAACTTTGCTATGGTGTTTGTAGGTATCGTATTTGTTATTAACTCGCTCGATTCACTGATTCGTTTATACACAGATAATTTAAACCTAACCGTAAAACGCTTTGGTAAATTTAAATATATTGCCATGAACGTTGTCGCTTTGTCGCTACTAACATTGCTATTTAAGCTTGAGTTTTTGCAAATTCAATGGGTGGGTGCTTTAGTTATAGGGTTATTCTTTATTTGCCTTGGTTTTATTGCCTACAGCAAACTTAAAACGGTCAGCAATATCGAAGGATCGCCTAAAGCGAATAAAATTGATTACACAAAAATAGAAACTATCAGCTAGTAAAACACATGAACAATAAATTAAAACAACTTTTTATCGCTTTACCGTTCACCGTTTTATCAACAACGGCAGCGGCTAACTGGTCAACAACGATTACGGCTGCATCTGATTACACCTTTAATGGTGTATCACAAACAGATAACGATCCGGCACTGCAAGCAAGCCTTGACTACGCGTATGATAACGGTGTTTATGCCGGTGTATGGGCATCAAACGTAGATTTTGGTGATGACACCGACTTTGAACTAGATGCTTATGTAGGCCGATACATTCAGTTAAACGAACAAGTAAGCCTGGATTACGGTATTGCTTATTACACTTACCAAGGTAATAACAGCGATGGTAACTACGCCGAAGCGTATACTAAATTTGGTTACACCAGTGACTACGGCCAAACAGAGCTTAACTTTTGGTACAGCTGGGATTACTTTGGCTACGATACTGGCCATGTGATTTCTATGATTGCGCACACTTACGAGCTTGCGCCAAATCATGCGATTCGTGCCAGCTTTGATATTTCAAACTCACTCGATGGCAATAAGTTCCAATGGGATGAAGCTAAGGGCGACAAATCGTATTATCACTACCGCTTAGCATACCAAACGAGCTATGAAGGGTTTGGCATTGAAGTGGCTGCTGAGAATACCAGCCTAGATTACGATTACGCAGATGAGCGAATTGTACTTGCTATCTCACGTACATTTGACTTGTAATAACTAGGTTTACCATTTAGTAAACACAAAAAA
>NZ_BADW01000084.1:0-17439 GCF_000241165.1 Pseudoalteromonas sp. BSi20439 | reverse complement strand
TAAGTCCTTGTTGATATGTTATAATTTACTTGTTTTTACAAGTCGAATTATTAATACCATGTAACTTAAGCGTTATCAATTAGCCGCAAAGATGATTTTGTTATCGGCACGAATATGTACTGATTTTCTCAATGAAGGAAAACGATGGGATACTTGCTATCTGCTGCGGGAGAGTGTTTTTATCATTATTTAAAAATAAATCACCGAGCAACTTTAATTTGTAATAATTTGTATTTTGCTAGAAGTTTAATCAAAAAAAACGCCTAACATCATGTTAGGCGTTTTTATTTAAACTTTATGTTTCATTAAACGTTCTTTTTCACGGGACCAATCTTTATTTTTACCGTCTTCACGTTTGTCATGCATTTTCTTACCTTTAGCTAAATGGAATTCAAGCTTCACCCAGCATTTTTTCCAATACATAGCGGTGGCAACTAATGAATAACCATCACGCTCAGTTGCACCAACTAAGCGGTCGAGTTCACGCCTGCTTAGTAGTAATTTACGGTAACGTAGCGGGTCACAAATAACATGGGTCGATGCACTATTTAAAGGCTGAATGGTACTGCCTAATAAAAATGCTTCACCGTTTTTAAGATGAATATAAGTTTCAGAGATATTTACTTTACCTGCTCGGATACTTTTTACTTCCCAGCCTTGGAGTTCAACACCTGCTTCAAACTTGTCGTGTAAAAAATACTCGTGTCGCGCTTTTTTATTTAGCGCGATGGTATTACTTGTCGATTTTGATGAATTTTTCTTAGCCATAGTGCCCTATAATATACGTTATACAAGATGTTTTACATCGATTTTTTTAAATTATACATGCAAAAGCGAAGGATTAATTTAAGCGCGATGAAAGTTTGGGGAAACGCACAAAGCTTGCTAAAATTCCTGCACACAGTTGGGAGTGAGTATGCCACAAATAGAAAAAAGCGCGCTGGTTATGTACAGCACTAAAGAGATGTTTGATCTAGTCAATGATGTAGAAGCCTATTCACAGTTTTTACCTAATTGTTCAGACTCAAAAATTATTAAGCAGCATGATAATAACATGACCGCTAGTTTAGAAATATCTAAAGCCGGCATAAAAAAATGGTTTACCACTGAAAATACGCTAATTGATGAACAAACAGTGATGCTTCGCTTGGTTGATGGTCCTTTTAAAACCCTGCAAGGTCGCTGGCACTTTCAGCAATTAGATACGCATGCGTGTAAGGTTAATTTACAGCTAGACTTTGAGTTTTCAAGTAAGCTCATAGAGCTAGCGTTTGGTAAAATTTTTAATGATGTGGCAAAAAACATGGTGAGTGCGTTTACTCAACGTGCAAAAACAGTGTATGGAGAACGTGCATGATCAATATTGAAGTTGTGTTCGCGTTACCCACTAAGGCAACCACGTTAAATATAGAAGTGCTGCAAGGCACAACGGCTGAGCAAGCGGTAATACAGTCAGGGATTATCAAAAAGTGCCCTGAGATTGATGCAACCGATTTAACTTTAGGCGTATGGAACAGAACGGTAAAGCTTAATCATGAGCTTAAAGATGGCGACAGGATTGAAATTTACCGCCCATTAATTGCCGACCCTAAAGATGCTCGCAGGAAACGCGCTGAAAAAGCCAAAGAAGAGGGCCGCGCTAATAAAGTAACAGGTGGCCGGCCGTTAGATCGTTAGATACAAAAAAGGTGAGCCATGCTCACCTTTTTTAATTAAACCTTAAGAGCTTTCTTATTGCTCTAAAGGTGTTGTAAAGTTTTCTGGTTGCTCATAGTCGCCCGATACCGTAACCAGCTTTTCATTTTCAAAGTTTAAGACTAATGATTTAAATTGTTCATTAGCTCGCCCTTTATTAAAGCTGTATACATAACGCCAAGTACTTTTATCGAAGGCGTCTTCGGCAATGGGTCTGCCTAATACGTAAATTACTTGTTCGCGAGTCATATTAACGCGAAGCTTATCAACGTCTGATTGTTCTAAAAAGTTACCTTGAGGGATGTTGATTCGGTATACCCAGCTAGAACAACCTGCGGCTGAACTAAGCGTTAAAGCGACGATAAGCCAAAGAGAAAAAGTTTTTAACGACTGCATTGTTAGTTGTGATCCTTATTTTTTATAATCTGCATGATACCGATTAGTCACTCAAGGTAAAACCCTTTTGAGTAATTGTTTTTGTTTAGCGCGTAAAGGCGAGGTTTTGACCATTAATAATCAAAAAAGTTTAAACAATGAGTTGAGCAATAGTAAAAATAAACCGGCTATTTGGTCACTTTATATTGTGCAAACACGGTTTGGTCATTGGTATACCGGCATTACGGTTGATGTAACACGACGTATCGCCACTCACCAAGCAGGTAAAGGGGCAAAAAACCTTAAAGGTAAAGGGCCGCTGGTGCTCATTCATCAACAACAAGTAGGTACTAAAAGCGACGCAAGCAAATTAGAGTATGCGATTAAAAAACTTCCACGAGCAAAAAAAGAGGCTTATGTTGCTGCTTTTAAAGGGGGACTTAATACCACCGGGCTTGTCAAAAGCTGATTAATAAATGCCTCAATTAGCAATACGGCTTCTTGATAGAGGGGAGTGTTTATATTTTCGAGCGTATCTTTAGCACTATGATGGAAGTTATCTGCCCCCATAGAAAAGTACACATACGGAATTTTTTGTTTAGCGAATGAATAATGGTCACTGGCTCTGTGCCAATCTATTTGTTTCGTGTTGGTGAGTCGGCTCATTTTTCGTGATGAATAAATAGGTTTTAATTTCACTTTGTTACCCTTAATCTGAGTAAATACTAAGTTAAGTTGGCTTTTTAAGGCGCGACTTGTTAGCGCGTATAATCGCTTATGCGATTTTTTAATTGCCAACATATCTAGGTTAATATTTAAAACAATAGGGAGCTGGCGCATTGTTTTAGCAAAGTGCTCACTGCCGTGTAAGCCATTTTCTTCAGCGTCTGTTGCAACAAACATAAAGCGGTAAGAGGAAGAGGCCGTTAGCGCATGCGATAAATACAGCAATGCGGCAACACCCGAGGCGTTATCGTTAGCGCCAGGGTGTAATTTCCCCGCTTTTAGGCCTAAATGATCATAATGCGCAGTAATAACAATAACAGGTAAATCTTTTACTGTATTAGTAGCAATAATATTAACGCCTTGTGCGCTAGAAAACAGCCCTGAGGAATAAGTAAAAGGTTGTTCACTTACTATGAGTTGATGCTCTTTGAAGCGTGTTTTTAAATACTCCCTAGTGAGCAAGGCAGCATGACTATTCGTTTTTCTACCAGCCAATTCTGGGCTGGTTAACATAGTTAAATCAGTTAATAATTGTGGCTCAATCTGTTTACAAAGTCCGCTCCAACTTATAAAAAGTACGACACATGTTAAGCTAAATAATTTAATAATGATTCGCCTTAGCGGTGAGTGATTTTAATGCAATGAGCTTATTGTCATAGCGCTGCATTTCATGAACAAAGTCTGCTTTTTTTCTAGCTTTACGCAAATGAAACTCCGCTTTAGTTATATTATTTAATTCAAAGTAACTGCGGGCTAGTCCAAAGTGACTTTCATGTAAGGTTGGTGACATAGCGTTTGCTTTTTTATAATGGCTAATCGCGTTTGTATAGTCACCACTTACATAGTCACTGTTACCAAGCGATATATGATAATAAGGGTTAGTTTGGCGCTTTCTGTCAAGCTCTGCTAATAGCTTATCGCCTTCGGCTACTCTATCTGTGAGTTTATATAATAATGCTAAATTACCTTGCGCAGTATTATTATCAGCGTTTAAGGCAATGGCATAGCGGTACATTTCCTCCGCTTGCTTTAAATCACCTAATTGTTTAAAGAGTACCCCTAAATTTCCCCAACTGGCACTAAATGAGGAATCGGTATTGATTGCTGCTTTAAAATAACTATAAGCTAAATCAAACTGTTTATTAACCAATGCCTCACCGCCTTTATTATTATAAAACATGGCGGTTACTCGCTTTTTTGATAACGATGAGGTTGCAAAACGAGCTTGTCGGCTATTGGGGTCAAAATCAATGATTAAACGTTGATTACGCTGATAAACAAGTGAGCTGTCTTTGAGCTTCGTTTTATTGTCTATGGCCAGGTTGATATGCCCAGTGAGTAAATTAAACCCTTGGTTTAACGCCCAGTATTCTGGAATATGTACTTTTTGAAAGCGGGCCTTAAGGCCTAAATGTTCGGCTAAGCTATACGCTAAAATAGAGAGGGAAAGACAGTTAGCATTTAAATTTTGATAGCTTTGAGACGCTGTTTGTGTGCTGGTAGATTGATAAGATAGTGAGTTATCACCATTTGTGAGTAAAAAACTAAGTACACTATAGGCAATTTCGTCAGCAGATTTTCGCGTTTGTACATAAGCACTTAACTGTTGTTTGAGGCTATGGTCGAGTTGAAATATTTGTTGCTCAGACTCTACAAGCTGCTGTTGTAGTTGCATTGGGGGAGCAATAATAGGGATTGGCACACTTATATTGGCGTTATCTGTGGTGCTACACGCACTTAAACTGAGCAAACAAGCAGCTAGTAAGTAATGTTTACCTTGAACAGCACTCATACACACCTCTGTACAAAAAACACACTGTAAGTATAGTGGCTATTTGGTACAGAGGTTATTTTTTAACGTAACAAACTATTTAACGCTGCTGGTTAAATGTGGCCACTAGTGCATCAAGTGTTTGTGCGCTGGTGGCTAAATCACGAATTGCTTGTTCAGTATTGATTTGTTCACTCATTGATTTATCACTGATCTCACTAATTTGCTCAATACTTCGACCCACATCATTTACTACGCTACTTTGTTGTTCGGTAGCGGTGGCTATTAGAGTTGCCATGTCGTTAATTTCATTTGCTGTTTCAGTAATCGTATTAAGTAACTCAACCGAGCTTTGCATTGCGCTGACGCTTTGTTGGGCTTTATTCTTTGATTGGCTAATATCATTTACAACATCATCTGAAATTTGAGTGAGCTCTTCAATCATTGATTGTATTTCAGTGGTTGACTGTGATGTACGATTCGCCAGTGCTCTTACTTCATCAGCAACGACTGCAAACCCTCGACCATGTTCACCAGCGCGTGCAGATTCAATGGCTGCATTAAGTGCCAGCAAGTTGGTTTGCTCTGAAATCCCTCTAATTGAATCCACTATGCTTGCAATATCAATGGTTTTTTTAGAAAGCAAAGCAACTTGCTCGGTAATACCATCAATGTCGCTGGCAAGGGCTGAGATTGTCGTTTGGCTCTGTAATACTTGCTGATGACTTTGTTTGGTATTATCGCGGCTATCGTTGGTTAACTTAGCAGCATTAGCGGCACTTTGTGCTATTTCTTGCACCGTAGCGCCCATTTCATTAATCGCTGCAGCAACCGAAATGGTTTGCTCTTTTTGTTTATCCAACGCTAACGAGTTTTGTTTTGCTTGCGCAAAGACATGATCAGAGCTTTGACGAATACCATGGCTTTCATCAGCTACTTGCACAATGGCGGTTTCTATTTTTTCAATAAATTGGTTAAAGCCCGACGTTAAATTATTGAGTTCAGGTTGAGGTGATGTAGGTAGGCGATAAGCTAAATTAGCATCGCCACGTCCTAAACGAGAAAACAACTCCGCCATTTTTGATAACGGTGAGGCTAAAGAACGAGCTAATAAGTAACTGATCACGCTTGCGATAAGTGCTGTGATGATAGTGAATGTGAATATTTGCCACTCTAGAGTGTTTACGCTTGCGAAAACTTCGCTTTTTGGTACTTGAGCTAACACAAATAAGTCGGTGTTTTTAATTGGTGTGGCAGCAATCAGCGTGGCTTGTCCGTTAATATTTACTTCTTCTAATGCAAAGCCGTTTTCATCAAGTAATTTGTTATGAATATTGGCACTGTAAATACTATCTATATTAACCTTGGCAACTTTAGCTGCATCTTTATGTAGCTGAATTAAGCCATTTTTATCGGCAATAAATACAAACCCTGACTGCTCAATTTTAAACTGTTGAAGCAGCTTTTGCATATCTGTGATGCTTTTTGCTAAGCCCGCCAAGCCGAATCCATTGGGCTGCTGGTGATTAACAAACATTTTTACATCGTTTTCAGATTCTTGATAAATACTGATTGAGTAGGGTTGTTTTGATTGAGTAAAAGCAAAAAACCAGCCATCTGCAGCATCATTTTTTAAAACACGCAAAAAGCCATCTTGGTTCCAATATTGCGCGGTATTCTTATTAGCCCATGAAGCGGTAGCAAGATCATATTGCTCAACCAAACGATTGAGTTCTTTGAGTAAAAGTGCATCATTGGTGTTGCCAGAGTTTGCCCAATCTAAAATAAAGGTATTGGCAGAAAGCTGCTGTGCTGCGCCTAGAAGTTCATTGATCTCCCCACCAATATGATTACTGATTGTTTGCAGTTTACTTGGCAGTTCCGATTCGATCATGCGTTGCTCAATAATATTCTTTGAGTTATGCAAAGACGTCAAACCAATTAATACAGCAACACAAATAGCAATAATGCTTCCAAGCGCTGTTATTTTTTGAGTAATAGAGAGATTTTGTATCGTCATGATAATACTTATATTTACAACTTAGGCAATGAGAGGATTATTTTAGCACATTATTTATTTTCGGCTATTGATGAATAATTTACATTAAAAAAAGCCCACAGCAAAATGCAAGTGGGCTTGGTTTCTAACAAGTGAAAGTTCTAGGGTTATAGAATTAAACTATTTTTTTCATTGCCGACATATAGCCGCGTAATTTAGCACCCACTTTTTCAACAGGGTGTTCACGCAGTGCGGTATTTATTTGAATCAATGTTTGATTATCTACTTGGTTACTTTGCTCATTTAAGCCTTTACCAATAACATCGGTATCAATATCTTGCATAAACTCTTGTAGTAGTGGCAAACATGCATGGTTGTATAAGTAGCAACCATATTCTGCCGTATCTGAAATAGTACGATTCATTTCAAACAGCTTTTTACGTGCAATGGTATTAGCAATTAATGGCGTTTCATGCAGTGACTCATAATAAGCAGATTCTGCAATAATACCGGCTGCAGTCATGGTTTCAAATGCCAGCTCTACGCCGGCTTTTACCATGGCCACCATTAAAATGCCGTTATCAAAAAATTCTTGTTCAGTAATTTCTACATCACCTGCTGGTGTTTTTTCAAAATGAGTTTCTGCAGTTTCAGCACGCCATTTTAATAAGTTAGCGTCATCGTTTGCCCAGTCTTCCATCATTACCCGTGAAAATGTGCCATCGATTATGTCATCTTGGTGTTTGTTATACAGTGGGCGCATGATTACTTTTAGCTGCTCACTTAATTCAAATGCTCTGACTTTGGCAGGGTTTGATAGGCGGTCAAGCATATTGGTAACGCCGCCATACTTAAGTGCTTCTGTGATCACTTCCCAACCATATTGAATTAGTTTTGAGGCATAGCCAGCATCAATCCCTTT
Source organism: Pseudoalteromonas sp. BSi20439 (assembly GCF_000241165.1). Taxonomy (NCBI): domain Bacteria; kingdom Pseudomonadati; phylum Pseudomonadota; class Gammaproteobacteria; order Alteromonadales; family Pseudoalteromonadaceae; genus Pseudoalteromonas; species Pseudoalteromonas sp. BSi20439. The sequence goes on along the minus strand of NZ_BADW01000084.1, from coordinate 9,951 downwards.
ATCAATCATCTTATCAAAACATAAAATAGAACCTGTTTGTAACATGCCACATAAAATGGTTTGCTCACCCATTAAGTCAGATTTGACCTCGGCGATAAACGATGACTTAAGTACCCCTGCACGATGACCACCCGTACCTGCAGCATAAGCTTTTGCTTGCGCTAAACCATGCCCTTGAGGGTCGTTCTCTGGGTGAACCGCAATGAGTGTGGGTACACCAAAGCCGCGTTTATACTCTTCACGTACTTCGGAACCTGGGCATTTTGGTGCAACCATAATTACGGTTATGTCTTCACGTACTTGCATACCTTCTTCTACAATATTAAAACCATGTGAGTAAGCAAGCGTTGAGCCGTGTTTCATTAATGGCATGATGGCATTAACAACCGCGGTGTGCTGTTTATCCGGTGTTAGGTTAAGTACAACATCAGCTGTTGGGATCAATTCTTCGTAAGTACCCACTTTAAAACCATTGTCAGATGCATTTAAAAATGATTGACGGCGCTCAGCGATCGCTGACTCACGAAGTGTATAGGCTACATTTAAACCCGAATCACGTAAATTTAAGCCTTGATTTAAACCCTGTGCGCCACAGCCGACAATCACTAACTTTTTACCCTTGAGTGCGGCAACGCCGTCGTTAAATTCGTCTGCACCCATAAATTCACATTGTGCTAATTGCGCTAATTGTTCGCGTAAAGGTAAGCTATTAAAATAATTTGCCATGATTAAGGTTCCTATTAATTCAATTTGTTAGATGCATTGCGTTTGCTTTGCTTGGAATAACCATATGAAAAATCTCTTCTTGCGTAAAATGATATATTTGAATTAAAGTGTTTCATAAAATGAAATACAGGCGTTGACATGGATCATAAGCATTTACATTACTTTTTAGCGTTAGCAAAAACGCTTCATTTTTCTCGTGCCAGTGAGTTGTGTCATGTAAGTGCTCCTACTTTAAGCCGTAACATTAAGCAATTAGAAGATGAAGTAGGGGTGATGTTATTTCAGCGTGATAATCGCAGTGTAAAGCTTACCCGCGAAGGCATTGCATTTAAGGAGTACGCCAGTGCAACGCTTACTAATTGGCAGCGTTTTAAGGCTAATTTAAACGAGCCGCAACAACACATTTATGGCAATGTAAGCCTTTATTGTTCAGTTACCGCGTCCTACAGTTTTTTGCATCATATTTTAGAGCAACTGAGAGCTCAGCATCAGCATATTGAAATCACCTTAAATACGGGCGATCCCGCTTTGGCTATTAACCGAGTGTTAGATGGGCATGAATCTATGGCCATTGCAGCCAGGCCCAGTAAATTACCTGCACAAATTGCATTTGTAGACATTGGTTATTCGCAACTGGTATTAATTGCGCCCACTATTCAATGCCCGATCACAGAAAAACTAGCCACTAACACCGAGACTATTGATTGGTCCGAGCTTGAGTTTATTGTTGCTGAAAAAGGGTTTTCACGTCAAAGGTTGGAGCAATGGTGGCGAAAAAATAACGTTCAGGGAAAAATTTACGCGCAAGTGGCTGGGCATGAAGCCATGGTATCTATGGTGAGTTTAGGCTTAGGTGTGGCTATGATCCCAAAAATTGTACTTGATAATAGCCCGCTAAACGATAAAGTGCAGGTTTTAGAGTACAAAGGCGAGCCACCACAAGGGTTTAAAATTGGTCTGGCGGTATTACACAAAGAATTGAATGATCCAGCGATTAGTGCGCTTTGGAATATTGCACAAAATATGGGAGAAAACATAATATAGGCTTGTTGGATGATAAAAAAGTGTTAATATAAACCGCTAATATTTATGTGTTTATTAACATTTTTGTTGTGATGTCTGAGAGTTTCAATTATGGATAATACTGCCTCACTTGCTCATTCTGCCCAGTGTTTAAAAAAGCCATTCCGCTTATGGTTAAGTACAAAATGCCGGTAACGCCAATTAATTATGCGATTTGGTACTGTTATGTACAGGGCGATAATCCACAACTAAATACAGAGCTTGATAAAGTTATCGGTCAGCACAATACCTGCTCGGCCCAAAGTGCTCAGGAAATTTTTGATAAATATATAAACGATGAAGAATTAGCGTTTTTCCAACAAATGTCTGAAAAATTTCATGGTACGGTAGAGCAAGTACAGTTTGATTTGAGTGACTCTATTCAGTATTCAAAAAGTTTTACTACCTCGTTAGTTGACTCACAAAATGAGTTAAAAACACTCTCTAGTATTAACTCATTTAATGAAATTTTGTCTTGTGTAGAGCGTTTAACAGACGAATCTATTGCCATGCAAGATTACGCCCGTGGTTTCCAAACTAAATTAGCGCAAGCATATAATGAGATTAAAGATTTAAAAGAAGCTCTGACTATGACTCAAGAAGCGGTTGATAAAGATTCGCTAACGGGGTTATATAATCGCGGCAAGTTTGATACCGACATAGTCGAGTTTTGCCTTCATGCATCTTCACAAGACGAGCAAGATAAGTTAGCCGTGTTAATAATGTTCGATATCGATCACTTTAAACGTTTTAATGATGATTTTGGTCATCAAAAAGGCGATGAGGTACTCAAACTTGTTGCTCAAAAAGTGCAAAATAGCGTGCAAGAACAATACAATGCTTATCGTTTCGGTGGTGAAGAATTTTGTATCACGGGTTACTTTGATAGCATTAATGATGCAATGATCTTTTGTAATAAGTTACGCTTAAGTATTGCTAAATTAACTATCCGTAAGAAAGAAGATAGTAATAATAAACGTAATATCTCAGCAAGTTTTGGCATAGCTCTAATGCAGTCTTTTAGTAAGAGCTGTTTATTAGTAGAAAAAGCCGATAGAGCACTTTATTTAGCTAAAACTCATGGTCGAAATCGAGTTGAAATAGCCGCCAATTTGTAAACGTGTTCCGTTTGTATCAAATTTGTTAATGATTGTAACCCTCTAGAGCTTGTACTGATACTACTTGCTACTATAGGGTCAAAGCCACTTTATAAACTAGTGAATAACTCCATGATGTTACATCTGAGAATAAAAATATGCATTTTATTGGCGTTATTTAGCGCTAATGCAATTGCTCAGACGCAGCAACATATCTCTACGGATGAACTTAAGATTAGTGTCAGCTTAGGGGCTGGAGTGATCAGTAATCCTTTATACGGTGCTGACAACATTCCTTTGTTGGTGGTTCCACAAGTAGCTTATTATGGCCAAAATTGGTTTTTTGATAACGGTCGCTTAGGTTATTCTTTTTTACAAAGCGATACGCATAACATTAGCTTAGTGTCAGAAATTAACCCAGAATCACGGTTTTTTATTGATTGGCACCCGCAAAATATATTCCCGCTCACAGCAATGTCTAATAATGAAATATTAGAATCACAACACATTGAATCTCCTCGCCAGATTAATATTAATAACATTCAAAAAAGACGAGTGGTGTTGGATGCGGGTGTGAGTTATTTTTTTGTAAAACAACAACATGTTTTTTCTGCGCAATTATTGCATGACGTAAACAGTGTTTATAATAGCTACAGAGGATCGCTACAATGGCAATACCATTTTGATCTTAAGTTGTTAAAACTTAAATCGACCTTAGGCGTTAACTATAAATCAGCCCAACTAAATAACTACTTTTATGGCTTAAACAGCACAGAATCTTCATATGGTGAAATAGAAGTTGGTAGTAGCTGGCAACCTTATGCTAAAATCGACGCCCGTTGGCCCCTAGGTAAAACCAACGCGCTTCGTTTTCATTTAGCATATTATGACTATTCAGCAATGGATAGCAGCCCGCTCTTTGAACATGACTATTCAATGACCGCCTTTATAGGATTCGAACATACATTTTAATATGAAGTGTTTTATGTTGGTTGTGTTTGCAGCTTCATTTTTTAGCAACATTAGCGTTGCAAAAGCCTCTTCACTTAACGTATCACCCAAAGTCTGTGTGGTTTCCGAACAACAAGAATTTTGTGATCTTGAGTTAAAATTTAACTGGCAACTGTCTGAGCCAAGCGATGTGTGTTTATACCAGCAAGATACTCAGTTGCAATGTTGGCAAGGGGTAAAAAAAGGGCAACTTAGTTATAAAGCGCGTGTTCAGGTAGAGACCATATACTCCCTGATTAATCCCCTTACAGGTGTATCATTAGCGAGTGTGCAAGTAGAAGTGCAGACTGTATACGCTAAGAAAAAACATCGGCTACGCTCACCTTGGAGCTTTTTTTAATTTAGGAGCAGTAAATGCCAAAGATATTACTTGTTGAAGATGACTTAGGGTTGCAACAATTAACCAAAGACTATCTTGAGCATAATGGCTTAGAAGTTGACGTATTAGATCGCGGTGACGAAGTGTTTCCTTATTTGAGTGAAAATCATGCTGATCTAATCATTTTAGATGTGATGTTGCCAGGAAAAGATGGCTTTAGCGTGTGTCGTCAAGTGCGCGACAAATACACCTTACCTATTTTAATGCTTACCGCAAAGGGTGAAGATTTTGACCAAGTTATTGGCTTAGAACTCGGTGCTGACGATTACGTTATTAAACCTGCTGAGCCGCGCGTGTTATTGGCTCGAATTAGTGCATTACTGCGCCGTGGGCAGCCTAGCGTAAAAGCCGTTGAAGAGCTTAAATTTGGTGACTTATCAATAGATAAAACTAGTCGAATTGTAAAGCTAAGCGGTGTTGAAATTGTATTAACTTCGCATGAGTTTGAATTACTGTGGTTGTTAGCTTCAAATGCCGGAGAGGTTCTCAGCCGAGAGCATGTGCACCAACATATGATTGGCCGTGAGTACGACGGGCTAGATCGAACCGTTGATGTACGCGTATCTCGTATTCGCAAGAAGCTTGGTGATAATAGTGATAAACCATACCGCATTAAAACGGTGTGGGGGCAAGGCTATTTATTTGTATCAGATGCGTGGGACATGTAATTAATGCAAGGTATTAGGCTAGGTTAATGGGAAAGCTATTTATAAGCCTTTACGTATATATTATTGCTTCTTTGTTTATTGCCAGTGGTGTTATAGAGCAGCTTTGGCCGTATGATGAATCTGAGCAACATGTTTTGTTAGATGATGAATTTGGGCAGTCGTTATGGCTGCTTTCTCAAACGCCAGATGGTCTTGAGCAGTTAAAACATAATTTTGATAGCCAAGTTATCGCCCCGCAAGATTTAGTTCTCCCGGCTGAGCAACAAATACAATTGACGCAAAATAATTACCTTTACTTGTATGATAAGCAGCAACGTATTGTTTGGTATGTTACTTTAAATAACTCTCATTTGTTACAAGTCGGCCCTTTAGGTGTTAAAGCTAAAAACACTGGGACCGTAATTCCTTATTTATTAGTTTTATTTATTATTAGCTTACCGATAGGGTTATGGAGCTTACTGTTATGGCGAGATTTTGCCAAGCTCAGCCAAGCCTGTGAAGCCGTCGGTGGGGCGCAAGATTTTCAATTAAGCGACAGCTCTAAATCATTCTTTTTACCCATCACTGATACACTGCAAGTAATGCAGCAACGAATTGAATTTTTACTGAGTGCTCAACAGGAACTGACCTCATCAGTGTCACATGAGTTCAGAACACCATTAGCGCGTTTGAAGTTTGCAATCGCGATGCTAGAGAATAAATTTCAAGATGGCAAAGCACAGCACTATTTATCTGATATGCAAATGGATATTCATGAGCTAGAATCCTTGGTATCAGAAATGCTGGAATACGCTCGTTTAGATACACAGCAACCAAGCTTGCAATTGGCTCCTTGTGATATCGTCGCATTAATTAAAGCCAATATCGAAAAAGTAAGTTTTGATACCCCTATTAAATTAACAACAACGCTACCGAGTCAATTTATTTACGTATGTGATAGCCATTTTATGTCGCGAGTACTACAAAATTTAATTAGTAACGCACTGAAACATGCTACGCAAAATGTGCATATTAGTTTAACTGCCAACGCTGCGAAGTTATTTCTGGTGATTGAAGATGATGGCCCAGGTATTGCCGGTGCTGAACGTGAGAAAGTGTTTAAACCCTTTACCCGCTTAGATAAAAGCCGTGCTAAAAAAACCGGTGGGTTTGGATTAGGGCTAGCAATTGTAAATAAAATTATTAGTTGGCATAAAGGGCAGTGCAAGATTGAAGACTCACCACTGGGTGGGGTTAAGTTTATTATCACCCTCGACAACTAAATCCCAAACAATAAAAAAGACGCCATAAAGGACGCTTTTTTGCGGTTTAAAACCAAAAAATACAACAAGTAGCAAATAGATAGACAGACCACTTATAAAAAAGTTCTATTTTATTTACTATTTTTTTCTAGTAGTGGCATCAGCATTTGCTCTAAACCATTAAGCTTCACTTCGTACATCATAGCGAGCTGAGAGCCAAGCTTGCTATCAGGAAAGCCTTGCTGTTTAAACCACACTAAGTAAGGCTCAGGCAGTAAAAGTAAAGGGCGTCCTGCATATTTGCCAAATGGCATAATGGTGTTAATCGCGATTTTTAGTTGTTGAGGATCCATTACTGACATCTTTTATAAATTAATTAGGATAAGTGTAAGGGATTTTAAGGGAATAAAATAGGCTGTAACGGGCAAGTAACAGCCTATTGATAGAGGGAGTAGGCCCTCTAATTTGAGAATCTTATTGGTCATTTAAAAGCAAGGGGTCCGTTATTTGTCTTTTATAAAACACAAACTTAGGTATTAGCTTTATTCAACCAGCACAGACATTTTACCTTATTTTTTGACCAATAAAATACTCAGATGTAAAGGAATGTAAATGCAATCTATTTGCATCTAAGCCCGATTACGGAAACAAGGTTTGCTTTACATGTTCCGCAAAACCGCTACCAGCCTCTAAGTAAAAGTTATAAGTAGAATCTATTCCCATATCCTCTAATTCTTTTTGCTGATCGGGATAGTTAGCAATGGCTGTAACTTGCCCTTTATAGCCTGATGCCTGCAACTGCTCTAAGGCAAAAATATTTTGCATATGCTTAGGCATAGTTAACATGACCATTTCAACATGGGAGTGATTAACGCGCTGCCAAAAATCGGGGTCAGTTGCATCAGCAATTAATACTCTGCGCCCACGTTTTATATGTTTATCAACCACCTCAGGTTTAATATCAATACCTGCTACAACATCAGGATGAGTTGAGTTTATTGTTTCGTAGGCACCGGTGCCAATTCTGCCCATACCAAAAATAACTATTTTGGTATCATTTAAGTTTACTGGAAGCTCTTCCGCTAAGCGGGTTTTACTTTCAAACTTCAATAAAAACCGTTCAATTTTAACGTACAGCTCGTTAGAACGTTTATTTAAAGGGGAAGCAATCACAAATGTGATCGATACGGCAATTGCGATAACGGCGAGCCATTCAGAGGTAACCATGCCGCTAGATGCTGCAACTGCGCAAACAATCAAGCCAAACTCACTAAAGTTAGCCAAACTAAACGCGGTGAGTAAAGAAGTACGAGCACGCAGTTTAAATAAGTTAGTTAATATGTAATAAAGCAGCGTTTTAACAGGAATAACTAATACTAAAATTAAGGCAACGACTAGAGAGTGGGCAGTAAGCTCAGCACTTAAACCAATACTTAAGAAAAAACCAACCAGTAATATATCTTTTAAGCTAAGTAATGACTTAGACAGCTCACCGGCTTTTTTGTGTGGGGCGAATATCATGCCAATGATCAATGCGCCTAAATCGCCCTTTAATCCTGCGAATTCAAAGGCATTATATCCTGCCACTAACGCAAAGAAGAAACCAAATAGCGGCAGTAGCTCACCGTGTTTAGAACGATTTAAAACCCAATACATAATAGGGCGAAACAAAGGTAGCGCAACAATTAATCCTAAGGCCCAAATGTTTGGTACTTTACCCGTACTGACCGCTAAGAAGAACACAGCAAATATATCTTGCATAACCAAAATACCAATGGCTATTTTACCATGCAAACTTGCCATTTCCCCACGCTCTTCCAGCACTTTTACAGCAAATACCGTGCTCGAAAAGCTCAGAGCAAAGCCAACTAACAACGCACTTTGCCAGCTTAAATCAACAAATAGCGGCAGTGCAAATACACCAAGCAACAACATAAAACCACTAAATAATGCGCTACTTAAAACAATGTGTATAGTTGCAGGAGCCCATACTTGAGGTTTCATAAGGTTAGAAATTTTTAGCTTGAGGCCAATACTAAAAAGTAGCAGTGTGACCCCTAAAGAGGCAATCGTTTCGAGTAGCTCCGTGCTTTTGTAGCCCGCTAAATTAAGAATAAACCCGGCCATAAGAAAGCCGATAAGTGGCGGTAATTTTAGCTGATATATACCAAAACCGCAGACGAAGGCGGTAGCAAAATAAATTAGTTCCATAGTTATTAGTATCACTGCATTTGGCATTGTAGTGTAGCGAAAAACAATGCTTATTGACAATTAATCTACTTATTTACTGCTGCTAATTGGCTGATAGTGACTATTTATCAGCTGATTACTAAAACATCTTTATACAGGCATAAAGTGGCTGTAAAGTACAAAAAATACACATATGTGGTTAGTTTTATGGTAAACAGCATGTAAATAGCAGTTTTTCGCTGACAAGCGCTTTTAAATGTGGTTAAGATGCCATAACGAAGGAGTTTAAGCGTAAGCGAACAAAAGTATTGCTTAGCTTAAGGAGAAAATATGTTTAAAAAAATTTTAGCATCGGTAGGCATTGGTGCCGCCAAAGTAGATACTATCCTAGAAACTGAGCATCTTCAGCCTGGGCAATTATTTAATGCACAAATTGTCATTACCGCAGGCGATGTAAGTCAAGAAATTGCGGGTTTAGATTTAATGTTAGTTACCCGAGTAAAAGTAGCCAGTGAAGACGGTGATTATTTTACTAATCATGTTATTGATCAGTGGCGCATTACTGATATTGGTACCGTTGAGTCTGGTGAAGTGAAAACCATTCCATTTGAGGCCCGTTTGCACTCAGAAACACCAATCACAGAAATTAATGCCGGTTATAACCAGTCTTATGTGTGGTTAGAAACAGGGCTTGATATTGATCTTGCACTTGATCCAACAGATAAAGACCATTTGCACATCTATCCGAATGAAGCGGTTAAAACCTGTATGCAAGCAATGGAGAAGCTTGGCTTTAGTTTAGTCAAAGCAGATGTAGAACAGGGGCATCTTCGTGCGTCTACTTTTCAATCTGTGTCGGGGTGTTACCAAGAGCTTGAATATCAACCAAATAGCCGTAGCTTATTTGGAATAAAAGAAATCGAACTGTCGTTTATTCCTGAAGCACATAAAACGCATGTGCTGATTGAGTTAGACAGAGCATTTAGAAGTGACGGTTATGTCGATTTAACCATTGAGCATGATCATGTTAACTTATCTCAGCTATGCGATCAGTTAGAACGACTGTTTGCTTGATGAATACAGAGGCTGATTAAGCCTCTGTAATAATAAGAGGTGTTTTAATGGCATTTAAATCTGAGCCATTCTCGGCGCTCGACTCCCAGACTTTGTTTGCCATTATGCGTAAACGTGTTGACGTATTTGTTGTAGAGCAAGCGTGTCCTTACCCCGAACTTGATGATGTTGATATTGCAGATGCTACTCGCCACCTGTATTCACTCGATGGGCAAACCGTAAATGCTTATGCTCGTTGTTATGAAAAAGATGCACAGTACAGTGCGATAGGGCGCGTTTTAGTTACTCAATCACAGCGCAGCTCTGGTTTAGGCAAAGAGTTAGTTAGCCACGCTATTAACTGCTGTAAGGCCCAATGGCCTTCTCGTGATATTTATATAGGCGCGCAAACCTACCTACTAAATTTTTATCGCTCATTTGGGTTTGAGTGCGTTGGTAATGAATACTTAGAGGATGGGATTGCCCATCAGGACATGATTTTAAAGCTGTAGATAATTCTCAAT
>NZ_BADW01000085.1:0-6766 GCF_000241165.1 Pseudoalteromonas sp. BSi20439 | reverse complement strand
TTTTTTATTGCTAAAATTTAGTCACGATATAAATTTACTTACCCAGACTAAATCGCGTTTTTAACATAAGCATTAAGATAAAAATGCAAACTTAACAATAAACAATGCAGTTAAAATCCAGACACTAATACTTACCTGATCTTTTTTACCACACAGCACTTTAACCGCGGTGTAAGAGATAAAGCCCAGTGCAATACCGTGTGCAATTGAGAAGGTCAACGGTGTCATTAATAGTACAACACTCACTGGAATTGCATCGGTCATATCATCCCAATTTACAAATTTTAAGTTTTGTAGCATTAGAACAGATACGTATAAGATTGCTCCTGCTGTTGCGTAAGCTGGTACCATTTGTGCCAAAGGAGCAAAAAACATCATCAATAAAAAGCAGCAACCTACAACCACAGCCGTTAGACCCGTTCGACCACCCACTGATACCCCGGCTACAGACTCTATGTATGAGGTCGTTGTTGAAGTACCTAGCATTGCACCGGCTATAGTTGCAGTGCTGTCTGCGCTTAATGCACGACCTAAACGCGGCATATTGCCGTTTTTATCTGCTAGTCCAGCTTTTTGAGTAACAGCTACCAACGTCCCTGAGGTATCAAATAAATCAACAAATAAAAACGCAAAAATAACACTTAGCATAGACAGTTCAAAAGCAGCACTAAAATCAAGTTGCATGAACGTCGGCATTATTGAAGGTGGCATTGCAACAACACCATGATATTCAACTAATCCCATAGACACTGCAATCGCGGTGACAAGCAAAATACTAATAAGCACGCCACTTTTAAAGTCGCGATAAAGTAATGCCGCAATAACAAAAAAACTAAAAATAGCTAATAACGGACCCGGTGACGTTATATCACCTAGCTGCACAAGTGTTGCAGGGCTAGATACAATAATACCAGCACTTTTAAGCGCGATAAGTGCCAAGAATGCACCAATACCGGTTGCTATTGCTTGTTTAAGTACCAGAGGGATTGCATTAATAATCCATTCACGCACCTTAAATAAGCTTAATATTAAAAATATACAGCCTGACATAAATACCGCGCCCAGCGCTGCTTGCCAGCTATAGCCCATACCTAACACAACGCCATAGGTAAAAAATGCATTTAATCCCATACCCGGTGCCAATGCCAGTGGATAATTGGCCCACAAACCCATAATAAAACACCCTATTGCAGCAGCAATACAGGTGGCAACAAATGCGGCACCTTGGTCCATACCGGCTTCTGCAAGCATAGCTGGGTTAACGAATACGATATAAACCATCGTAATAAATGTAGTCATACCGGCAATACATTCACGGCGAACCGAAGAATCATTTGCACGGATTTTAAATAAGGCTTCGAGCATAATAAACTTGTGGTTGTAAAAAGTGGCGAGATTTTAGCATAAAAATAACTTTTTACAGGACATTTTACCTTGCTATATACTAAACTAGCTAAGTGATTAAAATAACAAACGAAGTAGCATGATCAAAACGACACCAAGTGGCCAAGACTTAGAGCAACAATTAGACAACATTCTTTCTTTTGTAACGCAACCAAGCGATGCAAACCTCCCTGCGAGCTCTAAAAGCACCGATCAAGACACATTAAATAAAGCCCTTTATTACCTTAAAAATGAACAAGGCGCTTTAGCCGCAAAATGGATGCGTTTAGCAGCAATGGCAGGAAACTATCGTGCACAGTTTTACTTAGGGCTGTTTTTTATTAAAGGGCAAGGCGTACCACAAAGCGTATTTCATGGGGCTGCGTGGCTTAGCTTAGCTAGTAGCCAAGGATATGAGCCAGCAATAGAAGCAATGAGCGATATACGTAAGCATATTAGCACTAAACGACTTAAAGACGCCCAATGTTATGCTGCCAGCTTATATGAACAAATTCATCAGTTACAATTTTCACATTTGATCCCTATAAGTCACGAAAAATAATTTTACTCCCTTGTAACTCATTTCATCTATAAATTAATTAAGCGTTTATATGCTAAATGCAACAACGCTTAATTTTTTAAAAGTACTGTATATCCCCTGTATTTCAGCTTAGTCGTAGATTAAAAAACTAACACCAAAAGCGCTCACCCACTAAATACCTAATCAATTGTTATATATAACTTATTTGTTTTTAAATAATTAAATTTTCATGCTCAGCTGAATAACTGTACAAAAAATAGCAAAAAACACTTGCACCAAACAACTGTATAAACTACTGTATGCATGTACTGTATAAAAACCCAGTGAGTGAGACGATTATGTTACAGCCTATTACCGTAAGAACAGTTAAGAGCTACCAACAAGATGACCAATCAGATTGTGTTAACGTTGTTCAAATTGAAGATGAAATTTCAGCAACGTTTGAATTATTAAAAGTATTACACCAATACAATAGTTTAAATGCATGGACACTTTTAATTGCACCAGACCATGTGCCTAGCAAAGCGCTGCTTGATTCATGCTCAATTGATACCAGTAAATTACTGGTTATACGTCAAAAGCACTTAGTTAATTTAGAGTATGTTTTAAGCTCTGCACTTCATAATGGTAATTTTGCCGCGGTGATCACCTGGACTGACATAATAAATAATCAGCAGCTATCTCAGTTATCATTAAACCTGAGCCATACACGCACTAAGCTATATTGCTTTAGCAAAAAAAGCGCTCAAGCTGAGATTTCACTAACGCAATAAGCTTGGTAAACTAGCGTTTTAATACACAGTACATTTATTATGACCTCTAACGCCCTACTATGTTTTTGTAGCAGTCAGCAACTTTATGCTGATTGCTGTGAACCTTTTCATTTAAAAACCAAACAGCCACAAACACCAGAGCAACTTATGCGTGCTCGCTACAGTGCTTATGCTGTTAAAAATGCAGTTTTTGTTCGTGACAGTTACGCAAAAGAAAAACAAGCTGAAAACTCAATATCAGAAATTAAAGACTTTGCAACTAGCTGCCGCTTTGTAAACTTAACCGTATTAGATTCTGGCTATGATGAAGATACAGGGTTTGTAAAGTTTAAAGCTCATTACTTTTATCAAGATCTATATTGCGAGTTGGCAGAGCATTCAAAGTTTATTAAAGAAGATGAACAGTGGCGATACCTTGATGGTGAGATTACACCGGTTGCCGATATTAAAGTAAAACGCAATGATACTTGCCCTTGCGGAAGTAATAAAAAGTATAAAAAGTGTCATAGTGTATAAGTAAAAACCACAAAAAATGGGCCACTTGGCCCATTTTCAAAAACTACACAAAACGCAATTTAGCGTTTTATTCGTCATCAGCTTCATCGAAGTCTTGACGCTGCGCAGGTCTTGCTAAAATCTCTAAGTAAAAAGAGGTTAAACCTTGCTTTTCAATTTCACTGATGTGATTGTTAATTTCAGCAACGTGAACTACTTGGGCTTCTTCAGCCGTGTTACCAAACTTACAATCGAATGCCCAGTAGTCGGCATCAACAGGTAAAGTTTTATTACGTTCTCTTTTCAAATATTTTTTCACTTCATGCTTTGCAGCATCAACCATACGAGGGTATTTGATTTTCTCATGATTCAGCGTGAATGTTTTCTTCATTACGTTCCTAATTACCTTGGTTTAATGATAATGGCATTCAATGTCATACCATTTGCGCCATTATAGCAATTGCATTTAAATTTTGGATGCTTTTTTTATATTAAATCAGTTATTAAAATAAAGCACCTGTAAAACCACTCGTTACTTACTAATATAAACACAGTTTATTACAATCTAATGGCGCTTAAAAACAGCATTCAATGTAATTTAATTAGGCACTAAACAAATGTAGTGGCTGGTGGAGGGCTTCATTTTGTAAATCATCATAAAATGCTGCGGCATCCATTTGCACATTTGAGAGCGGCATATCAGTGTTTTTAATTCGCCGACGGACTGCTAGTTCACAGTTATCAATTACGTTAAGCGGGATATGATTTTTATCATCTCGAATATTTAACGGCTCAGGCTTTAAACACTGGGTTAATTTTATATCACTCATCCCTACAGCGCTTCCCATTTTTGCTAAAAGTTCCGTGTTATTTTTGCCAATTAACATATTAAAACTCTCAGGCGCTAATGGCTGCTTTGGACCCGCACCAAATTGTTTGCGCAGGGTCTCTTCATCGGCTTGATAACCACTTGAATCAATTTTAGGTAAGTGAAACTCACTAAAATCAAGCGCATCATGAGATAGCATTGCTAATAAAAGAGCAAATTCACCCCGACGGCTTTCATGCACACTTTTATTGAGTCGTGTTTTTAATTGACTCTCTGTGATTAACAAATCACCAACCTGCATAGACTTTAGCCTATTTAACTAATTAATAAGTATTTATCGGCTAAATTTGAATTTTCTTTAGCTTTTTTCTTTACTTAAATAAGAAGTTTGCTATTATCTGCCGCGTTGCATTGGAGGGGTTCCCGAGCGGCCAAAGGGATCAGACTGTAAATCTGACGGCTCAGCCTTCGCTGGTTCGAATCCAGCTCCCTCCACCACTTTTCTTAGGCTAAGTTAAGTGGGGCCAAATGCAATAAAAATTAGTGTGGAGGGGTTCCCGAGCGGCCAAAGGGATCAGACTGTAAATCTGACGGCTCAGCCTTCGCTGGTTCGAATCCAGCTCCCTCCACCACTTCTCTTCTTTACCTCGTTTATTTTTCTTACTATTCAAAAACCCATTGTAAACTCATGCCATGCTTATTTAGCCAAGCGCTTGCTTTTTTGTATTCTGAATAAAATAATCCTACACGATGCCAAAATTGAGCACTGTGATTTAAATACTTTAAATGCGCTAACTCATGCACAATTACATAGTCAATTACCCAGGTGGGTGCGCCTGCAAGGTGTAAATTAAAGGTAAGCTCACGCCTGCGGTTACAACTGCCCCAGCGACGCTTATACGATTGAATACGAATATTACTCGGTAGCTTTTCACCCATCAGCTGACAATAGTAGTTTACTCGCATTTCAATATAACTTTCTAACTTCTCATGCAAAAACTGCTCTAGCAAACCTTGATACATTTGCGTTCGATACTTCACACGTGAAGAAATACTCAGTAACAGCGTTTGGCTTTCATTGTGCTGCTGCCATTGAGTGCGTGCTGCATTTTCAAATTGCACATTTACAGCTTCATTAAATAATTTAATGCTATGGGTTTTGAGTGGAAACTGTCGTGTATCGGCTTGAGTTTGTTGCTTATGTAGCTGAGCATCAATCCAGCCCTGTTTACTCAACAGCCATTCATTTATTTGTGTTTTCGTTACAAAATGGGGCGCATACACCGTAAGTTCTCGCTGTGCGACTTTGATCGCTACTGTTTTTCTTCGTTTACTTCGCTTTAAAGTGTAATCCAACAATGAATGCTGCCTAGTTATAATTAAAGACTGGGCTTTATTTTACCTTGTACCATAACGGCTGATCTATAAATAATCCCTACTAAATGCCATTTTAATAACAATGCATTTAGTAATGCTCAATAAATAGTAAGTTTAAAGCTTAAAACACTTACGTTACTGTTGTAACTTAGAGCTCAATACCTTGTGATTATTGTTGTGTTTATATTAGACTGGGTTTAAGAGTTATTATGTGAATGATTGATGCTATCTAATTTTTTTATAAACCAACCAGATCCAAGTCTAATTATTAATGGTGTATACGACCCAAGTTTAGTGACACTATCTATACTCACAGCAATTTTTGCAGCCTACTTTTCCCTGCACGTTATCGATTTAGCAAATAATACTCACTTTAAGTCTTATCGTAAGCTAGCCAATTTAACTGCAGCTTTAGTGCTTGCTGGGGGGGTATGGAGCATGCATTTTATTGCTATGCTCGCGTTTTCTTTGTGCACTACAATTAAATACGATCCCACACTCACTTTTGTGTCGTTTATACCGGCTTTACTGGCGTGTACCATTGCTTTTTCTTGTTTGAAAACATATAGCACCCACCCTCGTATTATCAATTTAATTCTAAGCTCACTTTTATTTGGCGCGGGTGTTGGCACCATGCATTACAGTGGTATGGCCGCAATGCAATTAAGTCCGTTACTTCGTTATGATCCAATATGGTTTAGCGCTTCAATTGTTGTGGCAGTGCTGCTGTCTTTCATCAGCCTCTATGTACGTTTTCATTTACCTGCACACTTTAAAAAATTAACGCCGGTGCATAATCGTATTATTTGTGCGCTTATTCTGGGGTTTGCCGTGGCTGGCATGCACTATATGGGCATGGCCGCTGCGCGATTTATTGCAACCACTCCGATAATTAACGAGCAAACAAATCGCACTTAACCTTTATCGCTATTAGTGTGTCGTTTGCCACGCTTTTATTAACAGCGGTGGTTGTGATCATCAATGGCATGATCCGCTACAGAATGCTATTAGGGAAAAAATCTGCTGAAGAGTCTCGTCTTGATGCTATCTTATCAACCGCCATTGATGGCATTGTCACTATCAATATTAAAGGTACCATTTTAAGCTTTAATAAGGCCGCAGAAACGATTTTTGGCTGGAAAGATAATGAGGTCATTGGCCTAAATGTAAAAATATTGATGGCTGATGATATTGCTAATCAACACGATGCTTTTTTAAAAAACACCACAAACCATGAAGTAAAGCGTGTGATTGGTGTTAATCGCGATGTGTGGGCAAAACATAAAAATGGTCATCAATTTCCAATTCGACTAGGGATTGGTGAAGTAAAGCAATTACAAACTGAAACGCTATTTGTTGGCTTTATTA
>NZ_BADW01000086.1:0-3789 GCF_000241165.1 Pseudoalteromonas sp. BSi20439 | reverse complement strand
AACAACCCATAAATTACGTTATGTTAAATTGAGTGAATTAAATTAAAGTGGGCGTAATCCATGACAAACGGACTCTAAATTGAGATCTGGGACTCACTGGAGATTGAGTCCCCTAGAGACTCGTAATTTGAGATTATTTTAAAAAGTACTCATATTTGCTTTTAAAATATTAATTCTAAAGATTGAAATGCGTTTTACTCTTTCAACAGTATGTGACCACTTTGGTGTTTGTGGTTTGCAGACTGAATTCTGGTTTCCAAACAATCCTGTTTCATTAAATGCTTGAGTCAACGGTACAGCTTTAATCCATTCAACAGGAATCAGGTATTCAGCATCATCATCGTCTAAATTAGTAAAATTCGATAGTCACCATCAGTTACTAAGACTAGTAAGGTTTTATTATCGTGCTTTGAAAACTGGTAGTTGTCTGCTCTTGAAATTTCACCAGTAACTTTTCCAACAGCAACAAAGCCCGTTTGAGGAATTTTAACCCATACACGATCATCAATATCTAACATGTTTAATGTATTTGAATACCAACGACCTCCACCCGCTGATACAAATCCATATTTAAAAGCATCATTCCAATGTCGCTCTTTACCATGCCCAAAAGAAACATAAAACTGACCGTTTCAAGGCTCTTTTGTTGATTTTGAAATAACGCGCTCTTGGGTTTCTTCTGGAGCTATCATCCAAGCTCGACTTAAATATTGATTTGTACCATCTTCAAATACCGTCAAAAACACTGCTTTTACAGGTATTTTAGCTTTGTCATTTAAATAGTTGATAATCCGCTCTGAACTTGCATCCAATGCAGCAGCTACAATTACCATTTGGTGTGAACCGTCATAATTAAAATCTTTGAAAGGAACACCGAACTTTGACTCAAACGCCCTATCCAAACTTTGTTCCGATATTGCGCATTTCGTACTGTAGTCATGATAAATATCAACTAATTTACTGTCGTCAATCTCAACCACCCAAGATGCGTAATCTAGTGCTTGAGCTACAACATCTCTGGGTGTTTTATCGCGTTTTAACTCGATGATAATGACACTTCCGATTTCATCCATAGCAAGTAAATCAATGTATTTATCAAAATCAGTTCTCACTTGACGACCAATAAGCAACCAATTTGGATTTAAAATAGAAATGTCTGCAACAATCAGATTCTCCAATTGTTGTTCACTCTCCAAGGTTATAGTTTTTAGGTTTCGCCCCTAACTCTCATGGCCCAATACCCCCTTTCTTTTTCAAAGAAAACCCTTGGGTTATCAGCAATAGACGCAAAAGGAAATTCATCAGTGGAGTTTATAGCTATTTTTTCGGTCAAATCTGCGCTGCATAAATATAAACTTCCGTTGAAACTACGAGCATTTAGTTGCTGGCTTTCTGGGTCCGCATTTTTCAATACAAAATTATTTATTTGAGTCAAGCCATCCTCATTTTCGCCTTCTTGTTCCTTAGTAAATAACTCTACCCATTTATTTGTTGTTTCATCACAGGTTAACTCAATGATTGATGAATTATCTTTTAGTAACTTAATTAACTTTGATTTATTTAAATCGGTAAATTTTCCTGCAAGTACAGAAGAAAGCTCTAGTGCTGTAACCCGTGACTTCAACCCAGCCAAATAAATTTTTACCGATTCCATATTAGGAAGGCCTACTTCGCAGAAAAGTGCAAGTTCTTCTAGCGACTCAGCTTCATCTTCAAGTTCTAAATCAATAAGTTTTCTCGTAATGGCATTGAGTGCCCAAGGAAGTGTCATTGAAAGGTACGAAACACATATATCTTGACCATTCTCATGAAGCGATATTTCTGACAGTGGCTTTGCACTAAACCATTTTAACCGTACCTCGTCTAACTCAGCTACTTCAAAATCATGTTTAAAGCTCACTGATGGGAGTTGTTGAATTATTGATTCAATACTTTTAGAGAATTCTGCCAAGTCATTAGCACTACCCTCCGATCCTTTGAATGCTTTTATGCTCTCTTTAATTGGGTCAATGTAATCAGCTAGTGCTTTGGAAGAGCTTAATGGGATACCAGACTTAACCATACTTTCCCAATTCACTTGATCACCTGCTATGTTGATCACTGCTCTATTTCTACTCTTAAGGAAACTTATGACCTCTTCCTGAGATAGCACCTCATCTTGTCCAGCCTGAATATAAGCCAATGAATTTCTAAAAACTGTATCGATCCAGTTCGAGGGGTCTTGCAATGTATAAGCTTTATTTTTGTAGTTTAATGCTAATAACGTATCGTCAACCCAGTCAAATATCTGTCTAAATACTTCTGAGTAATCTGTTCCTTCAGATTTCATCTTAGAAAAATCATTATTAGCAACTAGCTGCAACAATAAGTCAAAACTAACATTACATTCTGTTGAGATGCTCTTTAAATATTTTACTAATGCCAACAGTCCGCTCTCAGCGCGTTCCATTTTCGATGAATCAAAGTATTCATGACAAAAGCCTAAGTCCCTCTGATTGTTCCAGCTAGTCTGGTCAATGCAGTACAAAACTTTTCCTTCTATATCTGTAAATGCTCTTCCCGCTCTCCCAGCTATATTCCAAAAATCTTTTGAGCCAATTCTTCTTCCGTCTTGATGATTCATAAATACATCAGCAAAGATAACTGTTGAAATCCCAATATTTACACCTTGGCCTAAACTTGTTGTCGAAACGATAACCTTTACATTTTCTGATCGCATTAATTGCTCAATCAAAATTCGCACATCAGTCGGTAGTTTTCCGTAATGACATAAAATTCCGTATCGAGCTAAATTGTAAATTTCACTAACACCAGCCTCATCACATGCAAGCCTAAATGACTCAAATAGCTCTTCATTTATATAATTGTGTAATTCTGGAGTACCTCCCATTGCTCTTAGTACTCTGTTAGCTGAAGAAACAACATATCTGGCCTGAGCAATGAACATCAAAACAGTCCCAAGTTGCGACAATTTTAATGCTGTAGCAGCAATACCTTCATTTTTATCATTTGGAAAAGACTTAGTTCTTGCCTTCGGAGGTAAAAACCTTTCAACAAAATTTCTATTAAAGGAGGTTGGTTCGCCAAGCCACTCTATTGTTACATTTTTAGCGTTGGTCCATTTAATTATACCAAATCGCTTGTCTGCAATTGTCTTATCGGTTTCGTAAACACTGTTATTATCTTCAGCTATCCATTGAGCAATATCATTTGTATTAGGGAGAACAGCGGAAAGTAGCATGATCTTGCCATCATTTTTATTGATGTGATGTTTTAGCTCTTCAATAAATAACTCAATTCTAATTAACCTTTCTTCCGCTCCAAGCAGGTGACCTTCATCGATAATAAGCAAACTAATCTCATTTGCGATATCTTCATCAGCCCTGACTATTGCCTTGGCTTTTTCAGGTGTAGCAATGATAACATTTGAGTTTTCTATTAATGTCTTATCAAGCTTACTAAACTGTCCTCCACCATATAGAAAAGTGGTAGAAAACCCTAAAGGAGCCAGTGTTTTCTCCATTGATTCTTCTATTTCATAAGATAATGAACGGAATGGAGCAAGGTATAGAACTTTGGAATAGGGGTTATCAATCAGTGCTTCCAATATAGCGATTTCAGCGATTCTGGTTTTACCACTACTTGTAGGAAGGCTCAGAACAATATCATTTTCTTCTTGCATCGCATGAAGAGCATTATATTGTGCATAGAATAGTTCTGTAATTGGAGGTGTTCGCAACGCTAGCTGCGCAACATAATCATCTATAATATCACTATCAATTAGTTTTT
>NZ_BADW01000087.1:0-10014 GCF_000241165.1 Pseudoalteromonas sp. BSi20439 | reverse complement strand
TAAAACGTCCGTTCGGTCTTTTTTTGTTTTTACTATTTAACGAATACACTCTGGTCTTGGTTTAAACTCACTGGCTCTAAGTGGTAGTTGAATCACTTTGCCACAGCCTGGTGGTGCTTGCTTCCCGGTTTGCTCGTTTACAAATGCCCACCGAATTGAAGGTGGACGGGTATCGGCAATTGCTTGCGGGTTTAAGGGTTTTAAATAACGAATATAGGTTTCAAGCGCGCCTACACTGCCGGTTAAGCCAGTACTTTTATTATCATCACGACCTAACCATGCAACCGTCACTGTATTTTGATCAAACCCAGCAAACCAGCTGTCGCGTAATTCGTTACTGGTACCTGTTTTACCTGCGAGCTGAATCGACGGAAAATGTAAATTTAAGCGTTTAGCGGTGCCATCTTTAGTTACTCGCTTCATAGCGTATTTGGTCATGTACATGGCATCTTTATCAAAGCGTTGTTCGTTACTCACTTTATGCTTATAAAGTACTTTACCAACAGAGTCGGTTAATGCCGAGATAGACGTCAGCTCCCTGTATTCGCCATCAGCAGCAATAATGGTATAAAGCTGGGCCACTTCAAAACTCGACATTTCAATAGCCCCTAATAGCAGCGACGGGTATTCATTAATATGGCCTTTAGCACCTAGTCCTCTGAGTGTATTAGCAACTTTATCAACCCCAACATCAAGCCCTAAGTTAACTGCCGGAATATTAATGCTGTGGCTGAATGCTTTATAAAGAGGCACGGCGCCTCGGTATTGATGATCAAAGTTTTCTGGCTGCCATACTTTTCCCTCTTCGTTGGTGACTTGCACGGGTGAATCATCAAGCAACGTCGCTAAATTATAATGAGGAAGCTGCAGTGCACTTAAATACACTGCCGGTTTAACTAATGAGCCAATATTGCGCTTGGTATCAAGCACCCGGTTAAACCCTGAGTAACGCACATCGCGCCCGGACACTAACGCTGATACACCAGCTTTTTCAACATTAACGGAGATCATCGCCGCTTCTAATTCTTTGGTATTTGGACGTCTTTCCAAATAAGGTAAACTGGCCTGAATCGACTCTTCCATTGCTGTTTGCTTTTGCAAATCGAAGTAGGTAAATACGCGCACCCCTGCATCTAATACTTCTTGATCAGGTAGCAGCTGTTTCAACTCGCGATTAACCAACTCCAAGTAACCTGGGTAAGACTTTTGTAAGCTGGCTTTCATTGGCGCAATATCAATTGCGCGCTTTAATGAGGCTCGATACTCTTTAGTGGAAATAAGTTTGTTATCGACCATTAAACGCAGCACTAAGTCACGACGCTCCATAGCACGTTCTTTATAACGTCTAGGGTTATAATAAGAAGGGCCTTTAACCATGGCCACCAGCAGAGCAATTTGGTCGTACTCAAGTTCATCAACGGGTTTTGCAAAGTAAAACTCAGCAGCCAGCCCCATCCCATGCACTCCTTGGTTATAAGACTGACCTAGGTAGACTTCGTTTAAATAGGCTTCGAGAATCTGATCTTTTGAATAACGATAATCAAGAATAAGCGCAATAAAAGCTTCATTGATTTTACGTACTAACGAACGTTCGCGAGTAAGGTAAATATTTTTAGCTAGCTGTTGCGTGAGTGTGCTGCCCCCTTGTACGGTTCTTCCTGCGCGAATATTGGTATACAAAGCGCGTAAAATAGAAAATACCGATACCCCGTGATGCTCATAAAAATCGCGGTCTTCGACCACTAACAAAGCATTTTTAAGCATGTCTGGAAATTTATCTAATGGCACAAATTCGCGGTCTTGTTTTGAGTCATTACCTATACGGGCTATTTGTACAGGCTCTAATCTGGCAGTGTTTAAGCGACGACCGAATTTATCTTTAATACTGGCAACCTTTTCCCCAGAAAAGCGCAGTTCAATTACATGAGCGCTCTCTAAACCATCATAAAATTCAAAATCACGACGAAAAATCTTAATACTATTAGCTGTTTTAATATATTGCCCTGTGCGGCTTAAGCGATTAACTGCCGTGTAATTTAAACGTTTAAGCTCCCATAAAACTTCTTGCTCAGATAAAAACTGCCCAGGAAAAAACGTCATTGAACGCGCATACACTTGGGCTGGAAGTTGCCATTTATTGCCTTCAAATTGGCGGGTGATTTTTGCATCAAGATAAATAAAGTAAAGTGCTACAGCGATGAAAGTCGCCAGACTCAGTTTCCAAAAAATAGAAAACAAAGTTTTTAAAAATGGCCGTTTAGCCGAACTTGCGGCTTTTTTTGCAGCACTTTTTCGCGCTGATGTTTTAGATGACTTAGTAGCACGCTTAGTCGGGGATTTACTGGTCGGTGTTTTCTTTTTTTCAGCCATTTAAGTGTAATATATTCCAAAGGTTGATTTAACGCGAAGAGCTTATCACATTACTCTAACACCTGAAAAATTAACCCTCCCTGAAATCAAAAAAGCCCTAACTCAGTAGGGCTTTGATTGAACACACAATACTTTTACTTTTAATTACTTCTTACTGAAACAAACTCTGGGTAAGCATCAATACCACAATCATGTTGATCCATACCGTTTAGCTCTTCCTCTTCGGTAACACGAATACCCATGGTTTGTTTTAAGACTGCCCAAACAATGAATGAAGCGATAAACACAAAACCAATGATACATAGTAAACCAATTAACTGCGCCACAATGTTAGCCTCTGCATTAGTAACAGGTACCAAAACCACACCAAGTATGCCACATACACCATGCACAGAGATGGCACCTACAGGATCATCAATTTTTACTTTATCAAGAGCCACAATGCTCAGTACAACTAGCGAGCCACCTAATAGGCCATATAAACACGCCATTAATGGTGAAGGTGATAATGGATCTGCAGTAATAACCACTAAGCCTGCAAGTGCACCATTAAGTACCATGGTTAAATCGGCTTTGCCCCATAATAATTTACATAAGAACAAGGCTGAAATTGCACCCATAGCTGCCGCAGCATTGGTATTAAGTAGTATTTGACCCACTGCAGTTGCATTTTCTTTATCTGAAATTAATAACTGTGATCCACCGTTAAAGCCAAACCAACCCATCCATAAAATAAATGTACCCAATGTAGCAAGTGGTAAGTTTGAACCTGGAATTGGGTAAATTTCACCATTTTTACCATATTTACCTTTACGTGCACCCAGTAGAATTACACCCGCAAGAGCTGCAGCTGCACCAGTTGCATGGACAATGGCAGAGCCTGCAAAATCAACAAAGCCTAATTCAGATAAGAAGCCGCCACCCCATGTCCAGTAACCTTCAATTGGGTAAATTAATCCTGTTAGTACTACTGTAAACACTAAGAAAGCCCATAACTTCATACGCTCCGCTACGGCGCCAGACACAATAGACATAGCTGTTGCAACAAATACTACTTGGAAGAAAAAGTCAGATTCTAGTGAGTGATTAGCATCTGCCGCTTCGCTACCTATTAAGCCACCAAATGAAGGAATAATTCCGCCTTCAACGTTGTCTACATACATAATGTTGTAGCCAACCAATAAAAACATAGTACAAGCGATAGAATAAAGTGCGATATTTTTAGTTAGAATTTCTGTGGTATTTTTTGAGCGCACTAAACCAGCTTCTAACATTGCAAAACCGGCTGCCATCCACATAACTAAGATGCCAGAGATTAAAAAGTAAAACGTATCGAGCGAAAACTTCAGCTCTATAATTGTATTTTCCATGTTGCCCCCTTAAATTGCGTCATCATCAAGTTCGCCAGTACGAATACGGACGATTTGATCTAAGTCGTAAACAAAAATTTTGCCGTCACCAATTTTGCCCGTTCCAGCAACTTTGGTAATGGTTTCTACAACGCGTTGGCAATTTTCACTACGAGTGGCAATTTCAAGTTTAATTTTAGGTATAAAGTCAACTTGGTACTCTGCACCACGGTATAACTCTGTATGACCTCTTTGACGTCCAAACCCCTTAACGTCAACCACTGTCATTCCTTCGATGCCTAAATCAGCGAGTGCTTCACGCACATCATCTAGTTTGAATGGCTTTATTATTGCACTGATCATTTTCACAAAGGCCCCCTTAGGACACTAGCTTGTTATTGTATTTGCTCTATACAATCCAACCTTTGTGCCACCTTTAAATTGGCAATAAAAACAAAGCCTTATTAAATTAAAAAATAATAAAAAACAAAAAACGCACCATTTAGGTGCGCTTTTTTTAAGCAAAATGCAGGATTGGTGCGAGTCGATAAATACGTAAATAGTCGTCTTAACTAACCGTTACACTCCCACCAAATAAACATTGATAATGTGCCTAATCTGAACTCTGGCTAATAAAATCTATTTCAACCAGAGTTCAGGTAATTTAAGATTAGAGTTACTCTGTCGCATCGAGAGACAAAGCCGGCTTTTTAGCATTACTTAGCCATATTGACTCCATAGTTTACACCACTCGAAAATGAAACTCTTCATGAGTAAAGGGCTTAGTTAAAAAGTCATTCGCACCTGATTTAATAAATCGTGCAGCAACGCCATAACTATATACATCAGCTAAACCAATAATGGCCAATTGCTCACGGCTTTTAATATTACGAATAGCTCTAATTAATTCAAAACCATTCATACCTGATAAGTTATGGTCAGTGATCACTAAGTTGATAGCCTGATCATGCTCAAGTATATGAAGAGCTTGCGCACTATTATCAACAGTAATGACGTCAAACAATTGTTTTTCGAGCATTTGCTTAACCAAGCTACTGCTCAATAAGGAATTATCTACAACCAGCGCTTTGCGCCCCTGGTTACGCAATAACTGTGCTACAAATTTAATCGCATAAAGATAAGAGTCGCGATTATCTTTAATGACGTAATCGATAATACCTAATTCCAGCATTTTTAAACGTGTATGTTCATCTGTTTGCGTTGTCATCACCAGCGTGGGGATACCTTGCGACAGTGTAAAGCGAGTTATATCAGTATCGATTTGCCCACCAACAGATAAATCAACCAACGCAAGCGAATAGCTGGTTTGGCTTAGTAACTTTTGACATTGAGAAAATGAACGAGCAAAATCAACGCGCACATCAAGGTAATGCGCAGCAATATGTTTGAGTACCTGCTGTACCCTTATATTATCTTCAACAATTAAAACCCGTTGCATAAACTCCCTTTCATTTACGTTCACCCTTTAAGGTGCTTGTGCGTTTTTTAAAAATCACTTTGATATAAAGTAAAGCTTAGCGACTGATTACTTAAAAAACTTAATCGGTAATTACATAGACTCAACGATTATTATCGGCAGCTAGTCTCAATACTTTTGTTTTTTAGTGAAATATCGCTATAACTGCAGTACATAAAATAAAAAAGGGTTACTTATGAAATTTAGTCGAAGTCTATTTTTACCCATTGCCGCAATTGCACTCACATTTACAAGTGCAACATTTGCCGATAATCAACGCCGTATTGATATCGACAGTAAAGTAGTTACTCAGCACAAAGCAAAAATAAATAACGAACGATTTTCGTATACGGTAGCAACAGGCACACAACCGGTATGGGATAACAAGGGAGATGCCATCGCAACCCTTCAATACACTTACTACACCCGCGATAAAGTAGATGACAGAACAAAGCGTCCATTACTTATTTCATTTAATGGTGGCCCAGGCTCAGCATCGGTTTGGATGCATTTAGCTTACACCGGCCCTCGTGTTTTAAAAATTGACGACGAAGGCTACCCAATTCAACCTTACGGTGTAAAAGATAACCCTTATTCAGTTTTAGATGTCGCCGATATCGTTTACGTAAACCCTGTAAATACAGGTTATTCACGTGTTGTAGAAGATAAAGACGGTAACCTTCTACCTAAAGACAAACAAAAAGAGTTATTTTTTGGCGTTAATGCCGATATAAAGTACCTAGCAGAATGGCTTAATACTTTTGTATCTCGAAATGAACGCTGGCGCTCTCCAAAATTTTTAATTGGTGAAAGCTATGGTACAACGCGTGTATCGGGTTTAGCGCATGAGCTGCAAAATAGTCAGTGGATGTACATTAACGGTGTTGTACTCGTTTCTCCTACCGATATTGGCATTAAACGCGACGGCCCAGTAAAAGCCGCTAACCGCCTACCCTACTTTGCTGCAACAGCATGGTATCACAAAGCACTAAACGCCGATTTACAAGCAAAAGACTTAGACGAGCTATTACCAGAAGTTGAACAGTTTACTGTTAATGAGCTTATTCCAGCGCTTGCAAAAGGCGGTTTTATTGCGCCAGAAGAAAAACGTCGTATTATTAAAAAAATGGCTGAATATGCAGGTTTATCTGAAACATTTGTGAGTCAAAACAACTTAGATATTCCAACACAGTTTTTTTGGAAAGAGTTATTGCGTGAACGCGGGCAAATGGTCGGGCGACTGGATTCTCGTTATTTAGGCATAGATAAGCGCGATGCTGGTGAATCACCAGATTACTGGGCAGAGCTTACATCATGGCTGCACTCTTTCACTCCTGCAATTAACTATTATCTTCGTGAAGAGCTTAATTACAAAACCGATATCAAATATAACTTATTTGGTAACGTTCACCCATGGGATAGAAGCGGAAATAATACCGGTGAAAATTTACGCTTAGCCATGGCTCAAAACCCTTATTTAAATGTAATGGTTCAGGCGGGCTACTTTGACGGTGCAACCAATTACTTTGATGCCAAATATACTATGTGGCAATTAGATCCAAGTGGTAAAATGCAAGATAGGTTAAGCTTTAAAGGCTACCGCAGTGGCCATATGATGTATCTACGCCACGCAGATTTAGAAAGCTCTAATAACGATTTACGCGAGTTTATAAATCAGTCTTTACCCAAAGACGGTGAATCCGCTAAATACTAATTAGCTTTTACCCACTAAAAAGTGACCTCTTAGGTCACTTTTTTGCTTATAACTGCGGCAATTCGCCATGTGTGCAATCCCCAGTACGAATAACGGTTGGCTTTGCTATGTACTGCTTAGTAGTGAGTATTTCAGCAAGATTTATTAGCGTCTTAAGGGTGCTTTTTAAAGCGACCCGATTATTTAACCATGTAGGTATCTTGCCGCCTGGTAACGCATACACTTGATAACTAATGTGTAAATTTTCCGCCTGCTGAGTTAGCAACCACGTTGCATTTAAGGTTCTTATTCTTATTACCCCTTTAGTTTGAGGTAAAAAATCTGGGCGCGCGTGAATACTAAGTTGCGTTTGCAAGTCATTCAATTTTGTATAGCACGAATAAGTAATCGCATCCCTGTTACTAACAGGCCAAGGGGAGTCAATATAACTATAAACAAGATTTTCTGAAGGGCTTAAACTTTTGAGTAACGTAACCTTAGTAATATTTTCTATCCAGCTAGGAGCTGTATCGGTATCACTGAGTAAAGCAACTAAATCCTCTTCGGTGACATTGTTAACCACCGTTTCAGCTTTCATTTTCAAGGTATCGTCAGTTAAACGCTGAAAATAAACACTCACCCCTTGCTTACTTTCGTACAATTGCCAAGAGGGCTGTGAATACACATTTGTAGTAAAACAAAAAAGTGAAAAAATCATACACTTTTGCAGCAAAGTCCGGCCACAAAAGTGCTTAGCCATTAAAGCCAATAGGGTTCTGTATCAAATGAAGCGTTTCGACTTTGCTCCATGGCACTGACTAAAAAGTCAGATTTTTGTTCTAACCATAGTTGTATTTTTGCCAGTTGAGCATCTTCTTGCCCGCCACACAGCTGTTTTAAATAATCAAGCGTGCTTAACTCATACATCCCATGAGAAATATCCAGCCAAGGAAGCCTAAACTCTAATCGCTCATCTTTATTAAATAGTGCGCCTAAACAGTTACCACTGAGTAAACTGTTCTCTAATTGAGTGCGAAAGTTTAAGTAATCATTACCGGCTAAACTTTGCTCTTTAGGGAGTAAACGGTGTAAGTTTTTCCAATCTTTATCAAATAAGCGATGAGCAATATCCACAATAGGTTGCTCTGCATTTTGAAGCTCTGCTTGGCTCCAATCTTTACGCCACTGCTTGTTTATTAACCATGTGGTTAAGCTCAGCAATAAACGGTTGTAGCGGGCACTATGAAAGAGCGAAAAAATATCGTCAATGCTCGGCTGTAACTCTTTTAAATCGTTAATAACTTGCGTTAACGCTGGGGCGCTATTTATTTTTTATAAAAAGCGTGGCGCTTTGAGGTATAAGTTTTTAACTGAATTGCATTTTCAACCCATGCTAATTCGCTTAATAACCACTTAAGTTCAGTTCTAAGATGCTCGGTACTTTCTTTACTCACAATATCGTCAAACAGCCAAAAGTTATGGCGAATTAAACTAATGCCATCGGTTACGCGCTTTAATGTTTTTAAGCTCGGCTTATCGAAATAGCATTGCTCGTGTTTTTGCACAAAGCGAATACCAAAACCCATTGCTTCAATAAGGGCTTGCTCTTGAGTCGCTTGCTTATTGAGTTTCACAAAACCGATTGATTTACTTGGTTGTAACGGTGAGTCATCCGCAAGACGATAGCCTCTTGCTGCTTTTGAATAGAGCCCTAAACGAATATTATTTTGGCTCACTAATACATCGGCAAAAGCAAATAGCTCCTCACGACTGCCTTCAACCAGCTCGATTTCAAGCTCGCTGATGATTTCTACTTTACCTGACGCAGCGACTTCACCTTTATCTAATACCACTTCAATTTTGGCACCATTTTGCGTTTCAATTAACCACGTACGGCGAATGAAGTTAGTACTAAATATAGGGTATAGATTTTGCGATATTGCATCTATTTGCATACCGTGAGGCCAAATTGATGAATCAAACGCCATTAAATTTGGTCGATTTGTTTCTATTGGAAGATTGTACTCTGGGCGCTGATGTAAGCCCCCTACTACTTCTCCTGCCAGCTTGATTGTTTGCTCACAGCGCTCGTCTGTACAACGCGTTCTAAAACCAATATCGAGTGCTCTTAGCTCTCTGCTTGGTGTATCAAAATAAGCATTTTGCAAACTTTTAGAAGGTTTGTTTGTGACTGTTTTTGCAAATTGAGTAATTAATGAGGGGATCAGTGGAATGACGTCATCTGATACCAAAAATTTCAGTTCTATCTCAGTATCCATTAGGCTTGCGGATTACCCTTAAAATTAATAAGTGCTCAAAATAAACAAAGCAGCCCTATATTGCAAATTTTTTAGTCATAAACCCGCATGCAAAATACTCTGGTTACAATATCTGTCTTGCTATTAAACTATTAAATCCATACTATCTATATACTTATGCGAAATAAAAATCACGTTCACAACGGACACTGCTAGATTAACAAGGTAGATAAATGCTAAAACACTGTTTACTATGGCTGCTTTTAACAGCCGCCCCGTTTATGAGCCAAGCAGAGGAAGCTCAATCAACGTCGCCAACTAATGCTAAAACAGCTTATATAATCGATAACTTGTATACTTTCATGCGCTCAGGTGCCAGTAAAGACTATCGCTTACTCGGTTCAATAGATGCAGGTACACAACTCACTTTGTTATCTGATGAACAAAACGGCTTTATAAAAGTTAAAGATGATAAAGACCGTGAAGGCTGGGTAGAGGCTAAATTTATCAGTGAATCAGCTGGTTTGAAACAACAATACCAAGCGCTTAATAACGAAATGAGCACTATTCAGAATAGACTTCGCCAAGCGCAAGTTGAGTTACCTGAGCTGCACGAGCAAAACTCACAGCTAACCGAACAAAACGCGCAGCTATTAGCACAAATTAGTCAGCTACAAGGTGAACTTTCTCAAGAACAACAACTAAAACAAGCAACCAGTGCTAAAGAAAAACGCCAGTTACTTACATACGGCGGAGCCATTGCATTTTTAGGTTTGTTCTTAGGAATTATCTTAACTATCGTGTTATCACGTAGAAAACGCTATGAAGGTTGGGCATAAGCTTAACTTACTATAGCAGGCATAAAAA
>NZ_BADW01000088.1:0-6025 GCF_000241165.1 Pseudoalteromonas sp. BSi20439 | reverse complement strand
TGCACGGGGTTGTTAATACTATCGGGCGATAAGTTGATTGCTATATATAATGGGTTAAGTAAGGCGCGGTTACTTGGATTATAGGGACTAGCGCACTCTGGATTATCTGCAAATAATAAGTGCAGTGGATTAAGTAAAATATAATCCATTTTTTGTTTTGCACACAGCGTGGTTAATTCTAGTAAATCATTAAAGTCGCCAATCCCCATTCCAGCTTGGTTTTTTAATGTATATAACTGAATTGATAAGCCAAAGCGTTTTTTATCCGCAATTTGATACGCCTTTTCTGGTATAGACCAAATTTGTGTACTTGCTGATTGTTCACCCATGGTTAGCAACGCATCATAATAACCCGTAGGTAAATGGGTAAGTGGTAGTGCTATTTCAATATAGCGACAGCCATTTAAAAAATATTCACCTAATGGTGCATAGTGAGCAATTTGATCAAATTGCAGCTTTATATTTAATGCCGCTATATTAAGCGTAATTCTTTGGTGCGCGTCGGTTTCTTTAATACGTACTTTTAGCACATTGCTCAGCTGATTTACTAAGCTAATAGCCGGTGTAAGCGTTAACCAAGTAGCCGCATCTAATTGATAATTTAACTGTTCTATGAGCCCAGTATCATTGGTGTCAACGCCACAGCACTGCAGCGCTAACTTGCGAGTTTGTTCACTAAAAACAACGTGTTCGCCCGTATATTTAGTGTACTCATAGCCTATTCCATGCAAATAAAATAATTGCGATAGTGCGTCCATTCACCAACCTTAATTAATGCGCTGTGTATTTACTATACTATTTTCTGTACCAAAATTATTGGCGCTATAGCCATCAGCATGATGATCATTATCCCACTGCTTACCATTAATTAAATAACGAAAATGAAACTCTTTATCAACAGGCAAACGTTGTTTACATTTAAACACACCCAGCTTCTTATTGAGTTTCATCGGCATGGGCTGCCAATCATTAAACTCCCCAAGTAAACAGACATTATCAGCATCAGGGTGAGAAAATTCAAACGTGACTTCTGCTTCATTTTTTGTTTTAAAAAAGCGTTTATTCAACATAACAGGCTCCAACTAAACCGTAAGGGTTATTCATCTTTGCCACAGGCCAAACAGCTTAAATAGGCGATGTGGAATCCATTCATTCACATAAAAACAAGCTTAAAGTTAAGCAAAACTTTATTTACGCATTATTACAGTGCGGTATTTATTTTACCGCACCAGATTGGTGCAGTTTTTAACCATTTAAACAGGTTTTTAGGTAAGCTACTCTACTGAGCAATTATTAAACCAACTACACCCAATTACATTACTTTAACTACAATACACGCGTTATTATTTTTATTACTGCACTGAGGTTATAAAAACCTTTAGCTTAACAACATCATCAGCGATAATAATTATCTAACTAGCCAATGCGATGAATATTTAAAGACTATGATTAAAAAAAGCATTCTTATTACCTCTGTTATTGTTTTTATTACCATCATCGCTGTTGTTGGCAGTTCAATTTATACACTATATAGTAAAAAACTAGTTTCTGTAGACCCAAAGCTAAAAGAAATTTCAGGCATTGAGTTTGATAAATATAAACGTCTGTGGGCTATTAACGACAGCGGTGATGAGCCAAAGCTTTATCGTCTAAATAAAGACGGCTCTATTGCTAAAGAAATTTTAGTCAGCAACGCAAAAAACATTGATTGGGAGGACATGACGCAAAATAAGTTTGGTCATTTTTTCTTAGGCGACTTTGGCAATAATAAAAATGAACGTAAGTGGCTAACCATTTATAAAATAGAAAACCCTATTGATATCAAAACAAATACCACCGAAGCTGAAATTATCAAGTTCACTTATCCAGAATTAGACGGCAGCCCAATACAGCCTGAACAACGTAATTACGACTTAGAAGCTTTTGTGGCTTATGGTCGGCATTTATATTTATTTACTAAAAATCGTACAGAGCCATTCGATGGTATTACTAACGTTTATAAAGTAGGCGATCACGCAGCAAATTTTGACGCCCAGCTGATAGACTCGTTTAAAAACCTGCACCACTATGGAAAAGCTATGCTGGATCACCTCTGCAGCGCTCAGCCCAGATAGAAAAAAACTAGCACTACTAGATTCAACCAGCATTTGGCTGTTTGAAAACTTTAAAGGGGATAAATTTTTCTCTGGCGATGTTTATAAAATCGATCTTGGTATTGTGACTCAAAAAGAAGCGATCACCTTTTATGATGATAATACAATCGCCTTCACTGATGAGGAATTTAAAGGCATTGGTGGTAATGTTTATTTTTTAAAGCTCGACCAAGTGTCTAAAGTAAAAGTGCAGCGAAATCATACTCAACCGCAGTAACTTAAAATAGATCTATCTCTGAAGAATTAACTTGTACATTTATTAAGTTCTCGGCAAGCAAATCTTCATAGATACAATATTTATCTCGGCCATTATTTTTCGCATAATAAAGTGCTTTATCAGCGCTCTCTAGCACGGTGATGGGAAAATCATAAGGACTGATACGTGCTAAACCAGCACTGATGGTCATATTTTCAACAAAAGGAAACGATGTATTTCTGACAAGCTGAAGAAATTCAGCCATTTTATTACTAATAGACTCTGCATCTGTGGGCTCAAAAACAATCACAAACTCTTCCCCACCAAAGCGAAAAATTAAATCTGTTGCACGAAAAAAATGACGCATTTTTTGCGCTAATATCAGCAGTACTTCATCGCCACAGATATGACCATACTTGTCGTTTATATTTTTAAAGTGATCGATATCTAAAATAGCCAGCCAAGATGTTGATGCCTGTTTTGGCCGTCTTTTTTCTTCCTCTCGGACTGATCCATGTACTTTTAATACTTGCTTTTCAATCAGCTGTTTTATTTTTTTCTCAAATGTTTGTCTATTTAACAGCCCTGTTAATTTATCTCTTTCATTTTCATGAAGAATCACTAAATAGTTTTCAAAAATACGACAAAAAGCGTTCAATATTACCTGAGCTGAACTATCTAAACTATTTGAAACCACAAAAATTGCGGCAACTGTTTTTTCTTGGCGGGTAATGGGGAGCCAACGGCGTTCAATTCCATCGGCAGACTGAACAGTAATAATACAGGCAGAACGTAAACACGATAGAAGTTCATCCTCAGGCTGTGCAACAATTTGTCGTTGTACCCACTCGAATTGCTTTTCACCCGTGACTTTTAAGCAAAGACTTTGCTCAATAGTCAGTTGGCCTTGAACTTCTATATCTTTATAAACTGAGACTTCTTTACAGCCTATAAATTCTTGGATGGTCGATATCAAACTATATTCAAGAGAATCTACATCTCTATTTTTTGTTATTTTGATGACTGAATTCAGTAAATTTTCTTGCATTGTACTCCCTAAAGCAAACTGGGCGTTTGAGCATTAATAAAATTTAGCATAGACCACGCAGTGGAATATGCTAAATAAAAATTAAAGCATCAATGCTCATCCAGTTTAGGAGCCGCATTTTAATAGATTAAGAACTGTAAGTGCTATTTTAGCTATTGGTCATGCAATTAATAAACTTCTCAGAGAGCTGTGTTATAGCCACTTTATCAGTGTACATAGGCTCATTATTTTTTATTATAAACTCAGCACATTGTGCTTGAGATTGTTTGAATTTTTGCTTACATGAGTTTACCGATTCGCCAATTACTTCTTGGTAGATGCTTTCATCACACAAGCTATCGGCAAATTGACTCGCCCCAGTAATAATTTCATTAATGCTGACAGGAGAGGATTCTAATTTGAAGAATATATCGCTGTAAGTTTCAACCGTTATGCTCTGTGCAGGGTCAAATAAAGTCGCTTTTGCACTTAAATATGAGCCACCTATTAATAATGCCACAGCAGCCATTGTTGTGTATTTCATAACATTTCCTTGTAAAGTCTTAGCCCAGTGGTGCCAAAAACGTCCTATTTCACTCACACCTTATTAGCCAATGCTAATAAGATTAATAACTGTATTGATGAGATTTATTAAGTACTGGAAGATTGCAACAAATGCAGGGCAATAAGCCTATTGATTTGGTTAAAAACATTCCTTGTTCCTAATATCAAGTAGACTACAATCAAGTTAGCTTAAATGCAAATAATTAATGCTCACTGAATGTACTAAATAAATCGAATTAACGCTTAAATTTAGTCTCTAAAATAACCGATGAACGGGTACGCTCTACCCCATCTAAGTTACCAATATCATCCAGCAAGTGGCTCAGCTGCTCAAGATTTTGAGCCTCAACAATGGCAATTAAATCAAACTCACCACTAATTGCATACAACTGCGATATAGCATCTATTTGCTTTAACTCCACGTTGGTTTTAGTGGTTAGTTTTTGTTTAACCTTTATAGAAACATGTGCAGAAACTAAGCTATTTAAAAAGTCATCTCCAAAGTCAACGTTATACCCTTTAATTACCCCATTTTGCTCTAACTTAAGCATACGGCTTTGCACTGTTGAGCGGGATAAATTTAAATGCCTTGCCAAGTCAGAAATACTCGCACGAGCGTTCGTTTTTAGTACAGACAGTAGCTTTTCGTCTTGGGGAGTTATCATAATGCTAATAAATTTCGTTAATTTGGCTATTATTCTAATCATTTTTCACAAAATAGCACTGCAAATTTAATTCATAACCTTTGATAATGACTTTTTTAACAAGTAAAACGCATTGTATTGCTGAATAAGCCTGTGCTTATCGTTTTTTTCAGCAACGTATTTTTTAAGTGATTAATTTAGGTGTAAAAATGCAAGTAACCAGAGATTTATTTAACGACGTAATGGTCCCTAACTACAACCCATCAGCAGTTATTCCCGTTCGTGGTGAAGGCTCACGCGTGTGGGATCAAAATAATAACGAATTTATCGATTTTGCCGGTGGTATTGCGGTTAATTGTTTAGGTCATTGCCACCCTGCATTAGTAGCCGCACTTAAAGAGCAAGGTGAGAAAATTTGGCACTTAGCAAATGTAATGACCAATGAGCCCGCACTTCGTTTAGCTAAAAAAATGGTTGATGCGACCTTTGCTGAAAAAGTTTACTTTGCAAACTCAGGGGCTGAAGCAAACGAAGCAGCTTTAAAATTAGCGCGTCGCTTTGCACTGGACAAATTTGGCGCTGAAAAATCTAAAATTATTGCTTTTAATAAAGGCTTTCATGGCCGTACTTTTTTCACTGTAACAGTGGGTGGCCAAGCCGCTTACTCTGATGGTTTTGGTCCAAAACCTGCTGATATTGTTCATTGTGATTACAATGATATTGCCGCTTTTGAAGCCTTAATTGGTGATGATACTTGTGCGGTAATGATGGAGCCATTACAAGGTGAAGGTGGTATTGTGCCACCAACCAATGAATTTGCACAAAAAGTACGTGAGCTGTGTACTAAACACAACGCACTGCTTATTTTTGATGAAGTGCAAACTGGCGTTGGCCGTACAGGTCATTTATACGCATACGAAGGCCTAGATGTTATTCCTGACATTTTAACAACGGCTAAAGCATTAGGTGGCGGGTTCCCAATTGGCGCTATGATCACCACGACTGAAATTGCAGCACACCTAAAAATAGGGACTCATGGTTCTACCTACGGTGGTAACCCATTAGCATGTGCTGTTGCAGAAGCGGCATTTGATACAGTAAATACTCCTGTGGTTTTAAATGGTGTAAAAGAGCGTGAGCAAATGTTCCGTGATGGTCTAAATGCCATTAACGAAAAATACCATGTATTTAGTGAAATCCGTGGTAAAGGCTTACTGATTGGTGCGGTATTAAATGAGAAATTTGAAGGCCGTGCTCGCGACTTTTTAGTCGCAAGTGCTAACAACGGTTTAATGAATTTAGTAGCCGGAATGAACGTTATCCGCTTTACGCCTTCATTAGTGATCCCATTTGAGGATATTAAAGAAGGCTTAGCTCGCTTTGAAAAAGCAGTGAGTGAAGTTGTAAACGGTTAATCACTAAGTAAAACAAATAAAGCCTC
>NZ_BADW01000089.1:0-11556 GCF_000241165.1 Pseudoalteromonas sp. BSi20439 | reverse complement strand
AGCATTAGGCTAAAATAGTAAAAAATAGCTTTTAAGTGTAAACACATGGTATTTACAACAACTTATAAACTCGATAAACCTTACTTTTATGAATGCTTCGACCAATCGCTGCCTTATAGTAAACGCGCGCAACCTAAATATTTTTTATTAGCACTGCTTGTTGTATTGGGATTATTTGGTATTTATGGTTTAGGAGATCATTACCTAGGTACATTTTTGCTGATGCTAGCCCTACTCGAATGCATCGCCTTTTACTATCGCCGCCCATGGTGGGTTACCAGGCAAATGCTAAGCAGAGCGTCTGGTTCTGAAGTCACTCTCACCTTCGACGAAGACGGAATAAAATCAACCAATCATTACAAAAATTACCAGTTAGCTTGGCACGACATTAACGAAATTATTACTACAGATTGTGGACTATTGTTAAAAAGTAAAAGCGGTATGCAATACATTTCTAAGGCAATACTCGACGAAGAAACGATTGATTTTATAAACAAAAAAGCCACTCAATGAGTGGCTTTTACAAATGTCATAGTTATATTAACTAGCACATTTTATACTATGTTGATTAAGCATTGCCCGGATTAGGGTTAGACTTTTCAGCTTGTATGCGCATGTAAATTTCTTCACGATGAACTGATACGTCTTTAGGTGCGTTAACACCGATACGAACTTGATTTCCTTTAACACCTAGAACAGTAACGGTTACTTCGTCACCAATCATAAGGGTCTCGCCTACTCTACGAGTTAGTATTAGCATTCTCTTGCTCCCATGTTCCAATAAAATTATAAGATTCCGCACAAACATTTTAATTAAAATTAGACTAAAAAGTAAGTAAAAACTCTCAATCTATTCATTTTCTGTTAAAAATGTCTTATGTAATGCACGAACAGCCAGCTCTAGGTATTTTTCATCTATTAAAACTGAAATTTTGATCTCTGAGGTGGCAACAAACATCACATCAATGTTTTCTTGTGCTAACGAATCAAAAAATAAACTCGCTACCCCGGAATGAGATTTCATCCCCATACCCACCGCTGACACTTTCGCCACATTGGTCAATCCGTCAATTGCCTGTGCGTCAAATTGCTGTTGCTCAGCCGTTAACAAATCAAGTGCGTTTAAGTAATCATTTAAATGCACAGTAAAAGCATAGTCGACTTTTTCAACTTTATGATTAATTTGATTAATCATATCTATTTCGATGCCATTATCAGCAAAAAGTTTCAAAACTTTTGCAAGATGTTTGGTGCCTTGCGGCATTCCATGCACCTTAATTAAGCACTCATCTCGATTAAATGCAATACCCGACACAACGTTACTCGCCACGTCGCTCTCCTCAAAACTAATTAACGTGCCTTCATCGGGTTTAAAGCTAGATAACACCCGCAGAGGGACATTGTGTTTACCAGCAGATTCTACAGAGCGAATATGTAACACTTTAGCGCCTAAACTTGCCAGCTCAAGCATTTCAGCAAAGGTGACATGACTTAAACGTCGTGCGTTAGGTTCCACACACGGGTCTGTAGTATATACGCCATCAACATCGGTATAGATCTGACATTCATCCGCTTTTATTGCACCAGCAATTTCAACCGCTGAGGTATCGGTGCCACCACGGCCAAGCGTGGTCACGTTGCCCTCAATATCGCGCCCCTGAAAGCCGGCAATAATAGCAATACGGTTATGTTCAAGTTCATGTTTTAAACGCGTTGCCGCAACTTCTTCTACACGGGCTTTACCGAACATGTTATCGGTTAATATATTCACCTGATCGGCTAACAAGCTTACCGCAGAATGGCCGCGTTTAATAATGGCCATCGCTAATAAAGCAATAGAGACTTGTTCACCGGTACTCAGTAATACATCGAGTTCACGGCTACTCGGGCGAGAGTCGATTTGTTTGGCAAGATTAATTAAGCGATTGGTTTCTCCCGACATTGCCGAAAGCACCACCACCACTTGGTGGCCTTGTTGCTTAGTTTTAACAACAAGGTCGGCGACCGCTTCAATACGCTCTATTGAGCCTACCGAAGTGCCGCCAAATTTTTGAACTATAAGTGCCACTTAAGCTTAAGTACGCTCAGTTAACCAAGCTGTTACGCTATCAAGTGCTGCTGTTAAATTTTGTGGCTCAGAACCCCCCGCTTGCGCCATATCTGGACGACCGCCGCCTTTACCACCTACTTGGCCTGCCATGTGATTAACTAACTCACCCGCTTTTACTTTGCCAGTTAAGTCTTTAGTTACACCCGCAATTAAGCTTACTTTGTCGCCGCTGGCAACACCTAAGGCAATAACACCTGAGCCAATTTTATTTTTAAGGTCATCAACCATACCGCGAAGCGCTTTTGATTCTGTGCCTTCAACGTTGGCCACTAACAGTTTAACCCCGTTAATTTCAACCACTGAATCAAGTAACGATGCACCTGCCGCACTGGCTAGTTTATCGTTAAGTTGGGCAACTTGCTTTTCAAGTCCTTTCGACTTTTCAAGTAATGCAGTTACTTTTTCAAGTACTGACGCACTGTCACCTTTTACAAGCGCTGCAACATCTGCTAACTGCTGTTCTTGTTCATTAACATACGCGATTGCTTCTGCACCCGTTACCGCTTCAATACGACGAACACCGGCAGCAATACCGCTTTCAGATACAATTTTGAATAAACCAATATCACCTGCACGCTCTACGTGTGTACCACCACAAAGCTCAATTGAGTAATCACCTATGGTTACTACACGTACTTCGTCATCGTACTTTTCGCCAAACAATGCCATAGCACCTTTTGCTTTAGCATCATCAATTGCCATTAGCTCAGTATTAAGTGCAAAGTTACGACGAATTTCGTCATTTACTACACGTTCAATTTCGCGCAGTTCTTGTTTGGTCACTGCTTCAAAATGTGAGAAGTCAAAACGCAGACGATCTGGCTGCACAAGTGAGCCTTTTTGCGATACGTGCTCACCTAAAAGCTGACGTAATGCTTCATGTAAAATGTGCGTAGCTGTGTGATTTTTCTTAATGCTTTCACGACGCGCATCGTCAATAGTCGCATCCACTTTATCGTTAACGCCAATACGCCCTTGAACTGTTCC
The DNA here is from genome assembly GCF_000241165.1 of Pseudoalteromonas sp. BSi20439. NCBI lineage: Bacteria > Pseudomonadati > Pseudomonadota > Gammaproteobacteria > Alteromonadales > Pseudoalteromonadaceae > Pseudoalteromonas > Pseudoalteromonas sp. BSi20439. Next base: position 8,459 of record NZ_BADW01000089.1, on the reverse strand, counting down.
ATGATGAGCAAAAGCATTACCCAATTTAGTGGTATTCGTTACATTAAACTCACCACCGGCAACAGTAATTGTACCGCTATCACCAATTTGGCCGCCTGATTCAGCGTAAAACGGAGTTCGGTCTAAAACAATAATACCTTGCTGACCATCTTCTAATAACGATACAGATTCGCCACCGGCAAAAATCTCAACCACAGTGCCACGATAATGATTACTATCGTAGCCTTTAAAATCAGTGTGCTTATCTGATTTTAATTGCTTATTATAATCTGCACCAAATTTGCCCGCTTGCTGTGCTGTTTTACGTTGCACTGCCATGCATGCTTCAAAACCTTGATGGTCAATGGTCATTTGGCGCTCACGCGCTACATCGGCTGTTAAATCGGCAGGGAAACCATAGGTATCGTAAAGTTTAAATACTAAGTCACCTGGGATCACATCCCCGGTTAAATCACTCAAGCTTTCTTCTAAAATAGCTAAACCACGCTCAAGCGTTTTACCAAACTGCTCTTCTTCAATACGCAGTACTTTTTCAATAATTTCTTGTTGCTTAGCAAGCTCTGGGTACGCTTGACCCATTTGCTCAATAAGTGCAGCAACCAATTTATAGAAAAACGCGCCTTTAGCACCTAACTTATTACCGTGACGTACAGCACGACGAATAATACGACGCAATACATAACCACGGCCTTCATTTGATGGCATAACCCCATCTGAAATTAAAAATGCACACGAACGAATATGATCGGCTACCACGCGAAGTGATTTATCATCCATATCTTGTGCATTGGTAACGCTTGCAGCGGCAGCAATTAAGCCTTGGAATAAGTCGATTTCGTAGTTTGAATGCACACCTTGTAAAATAGCTGAAATACGCTCAAGGCCCATACCTGTATCAACAGATTGCTTAGGAAGTGGCTCCATAGTCCCGTCGATTTGACGGTTGTATTGCATAAATACTAAGTTCCAAATTTCAATGAAACGGTCACCATCTTCTTCAGGTGTGCCCGGAGGACCGCCCCAAATATGCTCGCCATGATCATAAAATATTTCAGAACATGGACCACAAGGACCCGTGTCACCCATAGACCAAAAGTTATCGCTCGTTGCAATACGAATAATACGATCTTCAGGTAAGCCTATATCGTTAGCCCAGTAGCCAAAGGCTTCTTCGTCATCATGGTAAATAGTTACTAACAGCTTTTCTTTTGGTAGTTTTACAACCTCAGTTAAAAACTCCCACGCAAATTTAATTGCATCTTGCTTAAAGTAATCACCAAAGCTGAAATTACCTAGCATTTCAAAAAAGGTATGATGACGTGCTGTGTAACCTACGTTTTCTAAATCGTTATGTTTACCACCAGCGCGCACACAACGCTGCGAACTGGTTGCGCGTGTGTAAGGGCGGCTTTCAGCGCCTAAAAATACATCTTTAAATTGCACCATACCGGCATTATTAAATAACAACGTGGCATCGTTACCCGGTATAAGCGAACTAGAAGGAACAACTTGGTGTTGCTTGCTGGCAAAAAAGTCTAAAAACTGTTGCCTAATTTGTGCGGTAGTCATGTGCTGCATGTGAAAGTCTCACCTGTATTTACTGTGCTTGCATTGCAAAATTTATTTGATCATAGCTAAATCCTCGATACATTAAGTAGCGCACGCGCTTAGCCTTTTCTTTGTACTCGAGGTTTGCCGGTGTCGTTGAATATTTTTTGTTGTACGCTTCCTGCGCGAGCTCAAACCAATCTATTTCCAGCTCTTCAACCACTGTTTCAAGCAGTGCTCTATCAATCCCTTTGCTCATGGCCTCACTTTGAATTCGCTTTAAGCCATGGCATTTAAATATGTGCTTTCTTACAAACCCTTCACAGTAACGCTGCTCGTTAATAAAATTGTGCTTTTCACACCAATCAAGCAGGTTTTCTATGAACTCGTCGGTTGCTTCTCTTTGCTGTAACTTTTGGGTTAACTCACGGCGCGAATACTCTTGCCTTCCCAGTAACCAAAGCACATAGTTTTTTAACTTTTGTTTTAACGTATCATCCATTAAGCGTCAAAGCGTCCGCTTTGCTCGCTACTTAAAGGCTTAATGTTACTGTCATCACTTGGTGGCACAACGGGCATAAAAATAGCCTGATAAGAAACAAAGAAACTAATGTAGCAAATTGGCATTAAAATCAACAGCGGTAGTAGCGATAAGAACATCGACACCACAATTAATAATGCGCAAATAATACCATAAACACTTAATGGTAAAATATTATAATAAAACACCATAAACGAACTTTTTAAGGCATTTAAAATACGTTGTTCTTTATTAAAGTAAACCAGCGGTACCGCATAGGCAAACGAAGTAAAGTATATCGACAGCGCAATTAAAAACAGTGCCACATTGGCAAACGAAATACTCTCAAGCATTTGGCTAATTGCTGTATTAGGGTCTAAGTCAGGCTGCGTCATAACCGCCATCGCATCGGCAAATAACCCATTGGCGAGCAACGCAATTAAAATACCGGCACCCATTTGATAAAGCGCTAAGCGAAATAAGCCTAACCGATTTCCTTTTGCTGAAAAGGGCTTCAAAATGTCAGCTAGCATAATTTTTCCGCCTTGCTGCTTGGTAAGCACGGCTTGATAAAAACCAGCGGTTAAAAATGGTGTAGCCAATGCTGCGACTATTTGTAATAACGGCAAAAATAAAGACAACAAGCCAACAATGCCAATAAACAAGTGCATAAAGATAAAGGTTAGTGGCTGAGTTTTGAAAATTAGCCAACCCGCTTTAAACCATTTTAATGCCGCATCCGCTTTAAAAATTCGTAATTGTGTAGACATACTTGCTCTTAATTAAAACAAAACACGCCGAGTATAACTCGGCGTTGGCTGGTATTACAGAGGTGGCGGCGATAAATGCCGTTAATATTAGGGTCTGTTTCCCTTTACAGATTAAAATTTGTTCAAACTAGGGGCGACTTAATCGCGGCGCGAGGTTTGTAACCTAGTGGGCTAAGTAAAAACCGAGCAAAGCTTCCGCGTCCTGCTCACGCCCCTTACCTACATCCATGTAGGCAACAAAGAGTAAATCGCCCCTAGGCAGAACCCTTCGGGCAGCGCCTGTTTGGCATTGATGCTGCGTTATCGCCTATTTATGGGGAATAACCACACCACATAGGCTCTGCCTTGCCTAAATACCAAACAGACTGCTGCAAATTCAACCTTGAAAGGGCAACAGACCCTAAGGTTTTTTAATTTTCTTAATATCAAGCATATGAGAGCCATGCTTAATTTTAGTCTCTAAATACGCCTTGTTACCTGAAAGCCCTGCTTTAATGTGTGCATGAGTGCCCACAACAGAGTCCACCTCTATGCCAGCATCTTTTAATGCGTTAAGCTTTTTAGGATTGTTAGTCATTAATTTTACATGCTTTAAATTGAGCGCATTGAGCATTAATACAGCATCCGAAAAATCACGTAAATCATCAGCAAAGCCCAAATGATTGTTGGCCTCGTAAGTGTTCATACCTTGTGACTGCAGTACATACGCATCAATTTTATTGTATAAACCAATACCACGCCCTTCTTGGCGTAAATAAAGTAAAATACCGCCTTGTTCGTGCATCATTTCAATACACTCATTTAACTGCTCACCGCAATCACAACGTGACGAGTGAAACACATCACCGGTTAAGCATTCAGAGTGCATACGAATAAGCGGAACATCTTGCTCGGTATCGGCGTTTTTAAACACTAACGCAACATGCTCTTGGCCATCTTTTAAGCCACTAAAGGAAATAATTTCTGCAGGAATATCACTATTTTTGCCAACATTAAGCTGGACTCTTGCTCTTACTTGCGCCACGACCAATCCAAATATTAAAAAACTACGACACGATAAAGTGATAATATCACAAAATAGGTTAAATACACCGTAGTACAAGACTGTTTATGGCAAATATATGGCGACGGTAGCGACTATTTTCAATCTTAAACCGCAAATATATTACTAGCGAGCGTTTACCTTGATTTACCTAAAGTGATGACATATACACAAGGATTTGCTAATTTGTTATCGACAAATAATAGGGATCATTATGAAATTAAACAAACTTGCATTACTGATGGGCTTAGGTTTATCTGTATTGAGCACCACGTCATTTGCCGAACAAACAAATAACGCTCAAGCCGTTTTCAACGACGCGTATCAAAATTACTTAAATGCAATTAAAACCAAAGAAAATGTGCAACAAGCCGCGGAGCAGGCTTACACATTAGGTAAAACTGTTTACGGTGAAAATGCTGATAACACCGCAAACTTAGCGATTAACTATGCAAAATCAATTAATCGATACGGTAAACAGTGGATTGAAAAGCGTTTTTCGCTCTATCAACAAGCCTATACTATTTTAGTTAATAACCATGGTAAGCAATCGCCTGAAACCATTGATGCTTTAGTCGGTATGGCTAGTTTTGCCCCTTCTGCTCAAAAAGCGGATTATTATTTAGAGCAAGTGATAGCAATCGCAAACACACAAAACAACCCTAAGTTTGTGGCTGATATGAAACTAGAAGCGGCAACCATACTAGCTAATAAATTCAGCTATGAAAAATACCGAGAAGCTAAAAACTACCTAGAAGAAGCCGATGAGTATTATCTGGCTAACTTACCTAAAAACTCAGTTGAACAAATAAAAGCTGATTTTTTAATTGCATCGTTTGCAGAAGGTCGAAAAAGATACGATCAAGCAATAGAACGACTTAACCGTGTAGTAAATGTGTTTGATGAAAGCTTAAGTTACGATCACAACGCCGAGCTTACCGCACACTCAAGATTGATTGGCTTGTATGAAAAACAAGGCAAAAGTGATGAAGCCACCAAACACTGCATCGCGATTGCTAAAATGGTGCCGTGGAAAGAAAGCCAAGAGCAAACGCCGCTATACCGCGTTAACCCTAAATACCCTACAAACAAAGCGCGCTTTCGTAAAGATGGAAAAGTCGTTATGGAGTTTGAAGTGGATGAGTCTGGCTTTGTAAAAAATCCGCAAGTACTTAGTTCTGAAGGTGGCGTGGCCTTTGAAAAATCGGCAGTAGAAGCATTAGCGCAATGGCGTTATGCACCTAAGTTTGAACATGGAAAAGCCGTTGCAGCAACTTCCAAAGTACAGCTCGACTTTAAAGTAAACCGTTAATAACATACCAAAGGCGCTTTAAGCGCCTTTTTGGTTATTCTGCTTTAACTTAGCTAAAATGTTATCGCTGGCGGCCTCTATTAAATCAAGTACCTTTTCAAAGCCATCATCACCGCCATAGTAAGGATCGGGAATTGCGCCTTGTGCTTGCTCGCCATACTCTAAAAATAACGCAAGCTTATACTGCAAATGCTCAGGGCAGCGTGCGGTTAGATCCGTCAGGTTTTGTTTATCAGCTGCTAAAATTAAATCAAACTCGCTAAAATCACTACTGCGCACCTTGCGCGAAAAAATACCTTTAAAACTATAACCGCGTTTTTCACCAGCTTGCATAGAGCGTTTATCTGGCGGATTACCTTCATGATGACCAATAGTCCCTGCCGAGTCCACTAGCAGATCAATGCCTAACTTTTTAGCTCGCGCTTTTAATACCGCCTCAGCCGTCGGTGAACGACATATATTTCCCAAACACACTATCAGTACTTTTTTCACTTATAGCTCCTAAGCTTTTGCAAAAAATCAGTAATAAACATTATTTTAATGAGGCTAATATTTTTTGCTCGCCTTCAAGCATTGTGTGCATGGCAGTACCCTGTTTTACACGGCTATGCAATGCTGCAAGATTAGGCCAGCGCGACTCATCAAGTTGCTCACCACCATGCTCCATATTCATTAACTGGCAGCTCACAGCAATGTCGGCAAGGGTTAAGCTCTCGCCAACAAAAAACTCGTTATCCCCTAAATAACCTTCTAAATAATCAAATAAAGGCGGTAGTTTTTCATTTAATGCACTTTGCACTAAGGCTTCATCGGTTGGCTTTTGCATTGTGGGAGCAATAATACGTTGCTGAAACACCGTAAATGTTGCAAAAGGAGCCAGCTCGTAATCTGCGTATTTTTCTAACCAGCGAACGGCTGCACGTTGCTCTATAGTATCACCGAGTAAAGACGCTGAATTAGGGTATTTTTCATCAAGATATTGGCAAATAACGCTAGAATCCGCCAAACTTAACTCGTCGTCTTTTAGCGCCGGAATTCGCCCTAGTGGGTTCAGTTCTAAAAACCAATCAGGTTGATTAAACGGCGAGACTATTTCGAGTTTATAGTCTAGTTGTTTATGCGCTAAGCATACACGCACTTTACGTACATAGGGAGAAAGCGGGACACCATAGAGAATTAGGCTCATTGTGATTCCTATAAATTAAAACTGCTTTAAAATTGCGTCATCGTAGTCATCGGCATTAAGAGTTAAATTATATTTAGCCGCAACGCTATCTAACTCGGCTTGTTTAATCGCTAAATCATCCATGGTGATGGTGTTATCGTCAAGCTGCCATAACAAGCGTGAACCTGCATAACTATAGTGAATGGCTAATAGCGCATCAGGATTACCTTCTCGTCCCGCCGCTTTTAGCTTAGCCATTTTACGAGTGATTTTATTAAGCGCTTTTTTAAGCTCCCACACATACACCACCTCACTCATAAAAGGATGTGTTCGGTATTTATTTAACAACCAGCCTATGCCAATACTCGTAACAATTACGCCTAATAAGTTCCAATGAAAATGACTGCCACTTTCATCGGGAAATAATGCAATTAAGGTTTGTGAAATTGCTAAACTGCCCACAGCTAAACCTGCTGCACAGCCGACAATAACGCGATTTAAATGTTTACGATAACGTGCTTTATCTATTTGAATAAGTTGCATAGCTGCCTAAAAGTAAAAAACTAAAAATACACAGCCCCATTGTAGCTAAACCCATCACAGAGTTTCGACTCTTTTTAATAAAATACCCGTAGTTTTTGATTTAGCGCCTGTTTTATACTGCTTTCAACATAAAACCAACCAACGATTTTATTTGCACCCACATATTAGGCATAGGATAGTAGACAACAAATACGACTCAGTTTAGGAACATCATGATAAAAACACTGATTGCCACAAGTTTAATATTTTCTTCTTCTAATGCGTTAGCCAACTTAAACACACCGCTAACCCCAGAAGAATTGCGAATTGAAAAAGCCAGCCAAGCGATGCCAGCCGTACTAAGCGCTTTTGCCAGCGAAGTTAATCAATTTGAGCAGCAATTCAAGTCACTCTCAAGCTATGCACAAGCCGTAGATGCCGTTAATGACTACTCAAAACGATTATGGTTTAGTGCAAAAAAACGCATCGCTACAACGCAAAACTTAGATGATCGCGCACTTTACTGGGCTCGCTTACAATCAAGCAAAATTATTCGCACCACAAAGCCTGCATTTTCGCTGAGCGCGGCGCAGCAAACAGTGTTATTAACACTTCTAGAGAATGGCAGCCGGGGTCGCACCGATCTTAGCTACTCACAAAACACCTCTAAAAAAATATTATTAACTGGATTTGACCCGTTTTTACTTGATAGAAATATAAACCAAAGCAACCCATCGGGTGTTGCAGCACTGCTTCTTGATGGCCAAGTCATAAACTATAAAGGGATTAGTGCTGAAATAAACACAGTGATGGTGCCTGTGCGTTATGAAGACTTTGATCACGGCATTATAGAATCCTTACTTGCCCCTTATTACGCACTTAATAATGTTGATATGGTGGTTACCGTTAGCATGGGTAGTAAAGACTTTGACCTTGAGCGCTTTCCAGGCAAGCGCCGCAGTGTAACAGCGCCCGACAACGCCAATGTAGTGTATGGAGGCAGTAAAACAGCGCCGCTCATTCCAAGCTTGAACGACCGCCCATTACCAGGTACTGAGTTTGTAGAATTTAGCTTACCCGTTAGCGCTATGTTAAGCGCAAAAGGCCCTTTTCCTATTAATGATAACCATCATGTTATTACCTTAAAAAAAGACTTTGAGCCTAATAGTTTCGATGAATTAAAAGACGCTATTGCAGTGCGAGGCGGTGGCGGTGGTTATTTGTCTAACGAAATTTCGTATCGCAGTATTCGCCTGCGAAATCAGCTAAATTCAGATATTCCGACAGGGCATATTCACACCCCACGAATTGCCCAATTTGAACCCGAAACTGAAGCTAAAATAGTAAAGCAAATTCAAACTATGTTAGAGCGCAGTTTAGTCGCACTCTAACATCGTTTGCTTTTTCAACTTCAACGTTAGAACGACTATTAACTAATAAACGTAGGAGCACTTAAATGCTTCTACGTTTTTATTGATTTAAACCGCTAAAAAAGCATGTTGAAATTACATTAAAATTAAAAGCGCTCTGAATCAATCTCGGCTATTTTATAATAAAAACTCATTACTTTAATCATTAAC
>NZ_BADW01000090.1:0-46431 GCF_000241165.1 Pseudoalteromonas sp. BSi20439 | reverse complement strand
AGTCTCGTTTGGTTAATTGCTGTTTTTACTTTTGGGATTAGGCTCAATAAAGTTTTTACTAACTCGGTTACTTAAAGGCTTATTTTCAATGTTTTGTAATTCAATTTCTATGGCATCACAAGAAATATGAATTTCAAATAATGAAGTAAGCAAAGATAAGCTCAAGCAGCTTAAACTAACACCAAATAAAATAATGCCCGTGGTATTAAATTCTATAAATAATGCAAACATAGATAACGTACATAATAAAAAAGAGGCCACTCCGTATACTTGCATGGTCCTTATTAGTTTTATTCGCTTTCTAAGATTAGTTATTTGCGCCACTACAACAGGACGAATAGACTCACCTTCACGGGCATTCAATTCTCGTATTAGTTGCGCAAGCACTAAAAATCGGTTTGTATAGGCAAGTAATAACAATGAGATGGCTGGAAAAAGTAAACCTGGGGTAGTTAGCGTCATAATGTGTCCTTAAATCATATTATTTGCTTTAGGTTACGCGGGCTTATTGTACACATAAAGTAAATGAGGTGAATATTGCAAAATACTAATAATAGCCAATCAAATGTAACATCATTTGATTGGGTGACGCTTTATAATGCAGAAAATAGTTTAGAGGCCAATATAATAAAAGGACTGATTCTTAATGCGGGAATTGAGTGCCAAATAAAAGGTGAAATACTGCAAGGCGCAATGGGCGAGATCCCATTTGAACAAACACAAGTAAGTGTGCAGGTTTATGCGATAAAAGAGCGCCATGCACGTGAAATATTGGTAAACTATCAGCAAGTAAAACAATCCGCTCCAGATTGGGTGTGCCCTAATTGTAATGAGCATAATGGATCAACATTTGATTTTTGTTGGTCATGTGGGACCTTAAAGAATGACAAAAGCGAATAATTTTCAGCGTATTAGAGAGTTAAATTATTTACAAAAAGCGGTATTGGCCAGTGCGTTAATAGAGCGTATGTTGCCTAATTATGGACTATTTAGTGAGGCTACCGGCTTTGGCGATGAGGTTATTTTACGCAATGCTTTAAATGTATGTTGGGAAAAAATACTCCTTCCTAAAAGTAAAATTGATTTAGAAAAGCAAGTTGAAAAAATAGAACCTAATGTTCCTGAACTTGCCGATTTTGATATGTTTGGTACCTATCCTGCAATCGATGCTGCCACCTCATTACTGAGTTTAATGCATGGCCTTTTAGCACAAGATGAGCAAGAGTTTGTTAATGTGAGTAAAATATCACAGGCCACCGTAGCTCGCTTTATTGAGTACCAAATGACGGTTGAAGGTGATGTTGCCGATAACAAAGCGGTGCGTGAACACCCACTGATGCAATACGAAATAGAGGTATTAGGTGAACTAATTGATTTTGTAGAAGCAATGGGGCGTATCACTGCTGAAAATGTGAAAGCATTGAAAAAGCATGTCCTTGCTGATGGCCAAACTAACATTGGTTTAGCACTGTAAGTTATTTGTTTTAAACACCTTGTTAGGTGGCAGGAGAATTAACAATGCGAATTTTAGGCATTGAATCATCATGCGATGAAACTGGTATTGCTATTTATGATGACGAAAAAGGGCTGCTAGCCCATCAATTATATAGCCAAGTAAAAGTACATGCAGACTATGGTGGTGTAGTACCTGAACTTGCCTCGCGCGATCACGTACGTAAAACATTGCCGCTTATTGATGCGGCATTTGCGCAAGCGGGTTGTGGGCCTGAAGATTTAGATGGTATTGCTTATACGGCAGGGCCAGGTTTAGTAGGGGCTTTGTTAGTAGGTACCTCAATTGGTCGCTCCTTAGCATATGGCTGGGATATCCCAGCGGTGGCAGTGCACCATATGGAAGGGCATTTATTAGCGCCAATGCTTGAGGAAAACGTCCCCGAGTTCCCATTTATTGCCTTACTGGTTTCTGGCGGTCATACCATGATGGTAAAAGTTGCGGGCATTGGTCAATACGAAGTATTGGGTGAGTCGGTAGATGATGCTGCTGGTGAAGCATTTGATAAAACAGCCAAGTTACTTGGGCTTGATTACCCTGGAGGCCCTCGTTTGGCTAAAATGGCTGAACAAGGTGTTGCAAAGCGATTTGTTTTTCCGCGTCCAATGACAGACAAACCTGGCTTAGATTTTAGCTTTAGTGGCCTAAAAACCGCCGCTTCGATTGCTATTCGTGAAAACGACAGTGATGAGCAAACTAAAGCAGATATTGCCCATGCATTTCAAACAGCCGTTATAGATACTTTAGTGATTAAGTGTAAGCGCGCATTAAAACAAACGGGTATTAAACGTTTAGTAATAGCCGGTGGTGTAAGTGCTAATACGCAACTACGTTTGCAACTAGAGCGTGTGATGCAAGGTATGAAGGGTGAAGTGTTTTACCCTCGTACTGAGTTTTGTACTGACAATGGTGCAATGATTGCTTATGCTGGTATGCAGCGTTTAAAAGCGGGGCAGTTTGCTACGCTTGATATGAAAACTAAACCGCGCTGGCCAATCGATAGCTTAGAAGCAATATAATTAACCATAATTCAGGTTAGTTATTACTTCTTATCATCTGTAGGGGCTTGTTTAGTCCCTACTTTTGGTTCTTCCCCTTTAAATAAACGCACAATATTAGTGCGATGCCTAATAATGATCAGTAGCGTAATAAAGGTCACGGGTAAGGTATATAACGGCTTTATCCACCATGTATATAAAGGCGCTAGCGTAACGGCCACTAACGCGGCAAGTGATGAGTAACGAGTAATCGCGACAATCAGCAACCAAGTACCAATCAATAACCCTCCTAAAGAAAGCCCTATCGGTAGTAACGAGCCAAATGCAGTTGCAACCGCCTTACCGCCCTTAAAACTAAAAAATAACGGGTACATATGCCCTAGGCATGCAGCAACGGCGATTAAACCAAGCTCTAATGGCTCAAGTTTTAAAAAATAAGCGCCCCAAACAGGGATTGTGCCCTTTAAAATATCGAAGACTAAAACTAAGCATGCAGGAAGTGACCCGCCTAAGCGGTAAACATTGGTTGCACCTGGATTATTGGAGCCATGCGTGCGTGGATCGGGGAGTTTGAATAGCCGCGACACTAAAATGGCCGATGAAATCGAGCCGAGCAAATAGGCTAATACAAACATTAAAATGACTAACACGCGCTTCCTTATTTTTTAATCATTACTTTTAAGCTATTATTGGCGTCAAAATTTACGGGCTTCTTAAATTGCTCGCAATTTTGTAACTATTCTATTGTAGAAGTAATTTTAGTATATTTAAACACTGATTAAAGTATATACAGTATTAATTTGATTGATACAATATGTAATTAACTCAGTGACTTGTTACAGTCATTTGGAGTATCAATGGACAAGGTATTTATATCACAATTGCATGTCGAAACGATTATCGGGGTGTATGATTTTGAAAAGAAAAGTAAACAAAGCCTGTACTTTGATATTGAGATGCTAAGCAATATTAAGCCCGCAGCACAAAACGACGATATTAACTTGGCACTGGATTACGCTAAGGTAAGTGAGCGTGTTATCGAACACAGTACGGCTAAACCGGTAGAGCTTTTAGAAACACTGGTGGAGCAATTAGCGCAAATCATTTTAACCGAATTTAATACCCCAAAAGTGACAATAAAAGTAAGTAAGCCCGCTGCAGTTGCACAAGCGCAAACCGTCGGTGTAGAAATAACCCGCAATAAGGCTACGGCTTAAATGGCGCAAATATTTATTAGCTTAGGGTCGAATATTAATAAAGCAGAGCATATCAGGCGTGCTTTAGTGGCGTTAAATAAACATTTTAAAAATACACAACATTCTTCGGTGTTTGAAAGTGAAGCGGTGGGTTTTGCCGGTAATAACTTTTACAACTCCGTACTTGCTGCCACTACCGATATGGCGCTTGAAGATGTGTGTGCGTTATTAAAACAAATAGAGCGCGATAATGGTCGCAAAGCAAATGATAAAAAATTTAGCCCGCGCACCTTGGATCTCGATTTACTCTTTTACGATGATGTCATTTGCGAGAGCCCAGCTCAACTACCACGTGACGAAATTACCAAAAATGCCTTTGTATTACAGCCTTTAGCAGAGGTGGCTCCTGATTTTTATCACCCTGTAGCAAAAAAAACGATTGCCCAAATATGGAATGCATATAACAACCCTCAACAAAAACTATGGAAGGTGGAGTTTTCTAACCCATGAGTATTATAGAAATAATTGTTTTAGCCCTAATTCAGGGATTTACTGAATTTTTACCTATATCGAGTTCTGCACACTTAATTTTACCATCACAAATTTTAGGCTGGGAAGATCAAGGCTTGGCATTTGATGTTGCCGTTCATGTAGGAACGTTAATTGCTGTTGTTATTTATTTTCGTAAAGAAGTGGCCGATATACTCGGTGCTTGGTTTAAATCGTTTGGTGCACAAGGTACAACAGATGACAGCAAACTAGGCTGGTGGATAATTTTAGGTACTGTGCCTGCCGCTATTTTAGGGCTATTGCTAAAAGATTTTGTTGAACTGTATTTGCGCAGTGCATGGGTGATTGCAACCACAACCATCGTATTTGGCTTGTTGTTGTGGTACGCCGATGCTAAAGGTAAGCAAATAAAAACAATTTATCAGCTTAACTGGAAAACCGCACTCATCATTGGCTTTGCGCAAGCCGTTGCGATGATCCCAGGGACTTCTCGCTCAGGTATTACCATGACCGCGGGTTTAATGCTGGGTATGAATAAGCAAAGTGCAGCCCGTTTTTCGTTTTTGCTGGCTATTCCGATTATTTCAATGATGGGCCTTTATTACACAGCAGAGCTAGCGCTTGGCGATCATATTGTTGATTGGACTGCTTTATTGTTAGGTGTAGTGCTGTCGTTTTTATCAGCTTATGCTTGTATTTTTATGTTTTTAAAAGTGATTGAGCGAATGGGAATGCTACCATTTGTTATTTATCGTTTATTATTAGGTGTCGGTTTAATATTCTTTTTAATGCTATAAGCTATTAATCTTCAGGGAAGCCTCCCACTTTGGGAGGCTTTTTTATTTGCGCCAAGGGTTAATGGTAACTTAAGCTAAATTTTGGCATTATAACGCCATTAAATTTTGCCCTAGAGCAAACTCCGCGCAGGATGAAAGGATAGTAAATGCATATACATATTTTGGGTATTTGTGGCACATTTATGGGTGGTATTGCCGCTATAGCTAAATCATTAGGTCATCACGTTACTGGGTCTGATCAAAACGTTTACCCACCAATGAGTACCCAATTAGAAGAGTTAGGAATCGAGCTAACCCAAGGCTATGATGTATCTCAACTAGAACCGGCACCCGACATCGTCGTCATAGGTAATGCTATGAGCCGAGGGAACCCGTGTGTTGAATATGTATTAGATAAAGGCTTGCCTTATACCTCAGGCCCAGAGTGGCTTAAGCATAATTTACTACAAAAATCATGGGTGCTGGCGGTGGCAGGAACCCATGGTAAAACAACCACCGCCAGTATGCTGGCGTGGATACTTGAATATGCGGGTTTAAAACCGGGCTTTTTAATTGGCGGAATTGTACAAAACTTTGGTCTTTCTGCGCGAGTTGGGCAAACGCCATTTTTTGTTATAGAAGCCGATGAGTACGACACGGCCTTTTTTGATAAACGCAGTAAGTTTGTTCATTATTTACCTCGAACACTTATTTTAAATAATCTTGAATTTGATCATGCTGATATTTTTGAAGATTTAAACGCAATTAAAAAACAATTTCACCATTTGATACGTACACTACCGCAAAGCGGCAAAGTGCTTTGGCCAAAAAATGATGAAGCACTGAGCGATGTGATTGCAAAAGGGTTGTGGAGCGAGAGCGAAACATTAGGTGATGATTGGAGTTATGAATTACTCAAAGCCGATGGTTCTCAATTTAATGTTTTACTAAATAGGCAGTTACAAGGCGTTGTTAGTTGGCAAGCGATTGGTGAGCATAACGTTAAAAATGCCATTATGGCTATTGCAGCAGCACGCCATGTGGGAATTGCAATAGAGCACAGTATTGAAGCTTTGGGCGAGTTTATCAGCCCAAAAAGGCGGATGGAGCTTAAAGCAGATATTAATCATATTAAAGTGTATGACGATTTCGCCCATCACCCTACCGCGATTCAAACAACACTTGCGGGGCTGCGTGCTAAAGTGGGGGATGAAAAAATTATTGCGATTTTAGAGCCGCGCTCTAACACCATGAAAATGGGGGTGCATCAATTTACACTTCTCGATTCACTTCGCGATGCAGATGATGTGCTGTTATTTGAACCAGAAAATTTAAACTGGTCACTTAAAAAGCAAGCTGACAAAGCGGGTATGCAGTGCTTTGATTCTACAACCGCTATTATCGAAACAGTGCTTGAAAGTATTGAGCCAAATCAACATGTTTTAATTATGAGTAATGGTGGTTTTAATGGCCTTCATCAACAACTTGTTGATGGCTTGGCCAATAAATACAGCGGAGAATAATGTGCAATTTAAAGATAAAATCACCTTAGCATTTAGTGGTGCATCAGGCGCTCCATATGGATTGAGGTTGCTAGAAGTGTTACTTGAGCAACAATTTCAAGTGTATGTGCTTATTTCAAGTGCCGCGCGCGTAGTTTTTGATACCGAGTCCAATATAAAGTTATCAGGGAATGAAGACAAAGCCACAGAGCAATTAAGCCTGTTATATAACGCAAAACCTGGGCAGTTAAAGGTATTTGGTAAAGATAATTGGTTTAGTCCGGTGGCTTCGGGCTCTGCAGCGCCGAAAAAAATGATAGTATGTCCATGTAGTGCCGGGTCTGTGTCTGCGATTGCAGTCGGCGCATCAGATAATTTATTAGAGCGCGCCGCCGATGTGGTGATAAAAGAGCGAGGCCAGCTTATTCTAGTGCCACGCGAGACGCCATTTAGCGAAATTCACTTGGAAAATATGCTCAAATTGTCGCGTTTAGGGGTCACTATCATGCCCGCTGCTCCTGGGTTTTATCATCAACCACAAAGTATAGAAGACTTGGTTGATTTTATGGTGGCGCGAATTTTAGATCATTTAAATATTGAACATAATCTCACAAAGCGCTGGGGTTATGGTGAGGGTAAGAAATGAATAAGCAAAATATTGCTTTAAATATTGAAGGCCTTACCAAGGTTTACAAAAATGGGGTAGAGGCAGTAAAAGGGGTTGATTTACAAGTGCATGAAGGTGACTTTTTTGCACTGTTAGGTCCAAATGGGGCGGGTAAATCAACCACTATTGGGGTGATATCTTCTTTGGTTAATAAGACCAAAGGTAAAGTTGAAGTATTTGGTCATGATATTGATACCGACCTAGAAGCAGCGAAAGCGAACTTAGGTTTAGTGCCGCAAGAGTTTAACTTTAGCCAGTTTGAAACCCTAAGCCAAATACTCGTTAATCAAGCAGGCTATTATGGTGTTCCTCGCGCGCAGGCGCACAAACGTGCTGACAAGTACTTAGCACAGCTAGGGTTACTTGAGAAAAAAGATAAGCAAGCACGTACTCTTTCTGGTGGTATGAAGCGTCGTTTAATGATTGCACGTGCCTTAATGCATGAGCCCAAATTACTTATTTTAGATGAGCCGACAGCGGGGGTTGATATAGAGCTTCGCCGCTCAATGTGGGACTTTTTAAGGCAAATTAACGAACAAGGTGTGACCATTATTTTAACAACCCACTACCTTGAAGAAGCCGAATTACTGTGTAAAAACATCGCCATTATTGATTCTGGTCGCATAGTTGAAAACACCACTATAAAAGCTTTATTGGCTAAATTAGACAAAGAAACCTTTGTACTGGATTTAAAACAGCCTACCAATCCGGTGACACTTGAAGGGTATAATTTTACCATGACTGATGAGCACACCATTGAAGTTGAAGTGGCTAAATCACAAGGGCTCAATGCTGTATTTAGTGCGTTAACCGAACAAGGTAATACTGTGCTAAGCATGCGTAATAAAGCAAATCGATTAGAAGAATTATTTGTAGGTTTATTAGAGCAAGGGCGGGGCGAATAAATGTTTAAATATGGCGTAGCCTTAAAAAGTATTTGGATTAAAGAGTGTATTCGCTTTTTGCGTATTTGGGTGCAAACCTTAGTGCCGCCAGCGATTACTATGAGCTTATATTTTGTTATTTTTGGGAACTTAATAGGCTCGCGTATTGGCGATATGGGCGGCTTTAGTTACATGGAGTTTATTGTTCCTGGCCTTATTATGATGTCAGTTATAACAAACTCTTACTCGAATGTAGCTTCAAGCTTTTACTCAACTAAGTTTCAAAAAAGTATTGAAGAGTTATTAGTTGCACCTGTGCCTAATTACATCATTGTACTGGGTTATATGGGCGGAGGTATGACCCGTGGCATTATGGTTGGTTTTATCGTAACGTGCGTTTCTTTATTTTTTGTAGATATACAAATACACAATATTTTTGTGATTATAGCCACTGTTATTCTCACCTCGGCGGTGTTTGCCTTGGGCGGGTTAATTAACGCTATTTATGCAAACAGCTTTGATGACATAAGTATTATTCCGACCTTTATTTTAACGCCGTTGACCTATTTAGGCGGGGTGTTTTATTCAATCACTTTACTGCCTGATTTTTGGCAAATGGTGTCGCAAATTAATCCTATTATTTATATGGTTAACGCATTTAGATATGGGTTTTTAGGTGTTTCGGATGTAGATTTATCGGTCGCAATGGGTGTGTTGTTGGTGTTTATCAGCGTCCTATTTACTTTAGCACTGACGCTAATCAAAAAAGGTGTGGGGCTAAGACACTAATGAGCGATGCAAATTCACGTAGTATTGTATCTAATCAAGCGGGACTTCATGAAAAGCTTGATGAAATAGTTAATAAACACTTACAGGCTGAGTTTAAAAAGCCAATTGCAACGCATACGCAAACCGCATTTGATGAAGTTAATGCTAAAGTGCAAGCCTTTAATGGGCCGCTTATTTTAGATTCCTGTTGTGGGGTCGGGGAGAGCACCGCTAATTTAGCAAAACTTCATCCTGAAGCGTTAGTCATAGGCATTGATAAGTCATCTCATCGACTTGATAAGCATGATGTTGAATATAAACAAAGTGAAAGTGGTCAATACATTTTAGTGCAAGCTGACTTAAATGACTTTTGGCGTTTAGCGGTGGCTGCTAATTGGCAGCCTACGCATCACTATTTGCTTTACCCTAACCCTTGGCCTAAGTCTAAACACATACAAAGGCGCTGGCATGGGGCGGCTATATTCCCGTTTATTGTAAAGTTAGGTGGTTTACTTGAGGTGCGCAGTAATTGGGATATTTATGTTAAAGAGTTTGCCAGAGCGCTTGAATTAGCGGGGAATCCATGTGAAACCGAATTGTTTGAGTCAGACGAAGCAATTACCCCTTTTGAACGTAAGTACTGGGCCAGTGGCCAGCAAAGCCACCGGCTTGTTATAAATCTTAAATAGCTAATTGTTGCTTAAAGTGAGTCACATGTGGCGTTGGTTTACCAAGGTAACTACCTTGCATCAGCGCCACATTTAGTTTATTGAGTAGCTCGGCAACCGTGTTGTTTTCTACCGCTTCAACAACCAATTCAAATTCAAGCTGCTGGGCTATATCAGCAATATAGGCGATAAATAGCGACGTATTTTCATCATTTACCAGTTGCTTGGTGATCGCACCATCGAGTTTAATACCATCTACCTCAATCTTTAACGTATTGAGCGTATTAATAAACTCATTACCCCAACAATGCATCACTATTTTTGCCCCTTTACTTTTCACCATCGCAATAAATGATTTTATTTCATAGTAGTGTGTAATGACCTGCGACTCTAATATTGAAATAGTAATGTTTTCAGGGTTGGGGTAGCGATGAAGCTCATATGCTATGTGATCATAAATAGTGGGATCTGCAATATTTTCAGCGCACACAGTTAACCCCCAGCTGATTGCTGATTTGCGAAAGCGCGAAATGCATTGAGTAAATAAGGTACGTGTTAACATCCCATCCATACGCAGTCTATTTAGTGCATTTGCAAAGGTATCAGGGGTTAAAATCTCCCCTTGTGAAGTGACTATTCTCGGTGAGCAATCATACCTAATAACTTCATCGGTATGAGTATTTATAACCGGCTGAAAGTAAGGAACAACACGATGAGCATCAAATGCTTCACGAATTTCTTTTGCTATTTCAACATTATATAAATATAGAGATTTAGCGTCATTAATTGCCTCACAGTAGTTAACTATGCTCTGATCGCCCTGCTTAGATTGCAGTAACGCAATATGAGCATTCTTAAGCAGTAATGACTTATTGCCTCTAGCTACACCAGCGTTAAGTGTAATATAAATAAAAGGCTGATTTAAAAACGGTATATTTTTATTATGCGATTGTATGATGCTATATAGCTCATCAAAGGGAGTTTCTTTATCAGTCAAAATAGCGAGTTTATTAGTTGCAATACGATAAATACGTGCGTGCAAACGGGCTTGCTGCTTAAAGTGACTAAGTAGTTTTTTCATCACTTCATCGGTTGTTTTTGTGCCAAAAAAGCGACTGATATTATCAATTTCGTTCACTAAAATAATCGCAATTTGCAAATGATGTTCATTGCTTTTTTTTAGCCGTTTTTCTAAGGCAATATGATTTTCAAATCCGCTTGCATGGTCGCTCATTAATGAACGACGTACTCCATAGTAATAAAGAATATAAACTATTAATAAAATAATAATTACGCAGCAAAAATGAAACATAGATTGATATAAGTCTGTTTTTAACGCATTGCTAATTTTATCAACGCTAATATCTGCAGCTGTAATATAGGTTCTGCCATTTTTTGCCAGATGAGGAATATATACTGTTTTAGAATGACCGCGATGCGCTGTTGAGGTTTCAAAAATAGGGGCCGTTGATAAAAATGCAGCCATAGTTATTGGCGTGGCTTCGGGATAAAGATCTAAAAACTGAGTAACTTTACCGTTATTTTGATCATCTTGAGTGTAGCTAGAGGCAGTAAAATAAACATTTTCATCAATCAGTACCATTGAATATAAATAATCTATATTTAAATCATTGGCCAATGCCGAAAGCTGGTCGGCTTTATTTTGATAGCTTGAAAAGCTAATTTCTTGCGCTACTTTATCGTGATAATCATTACCTAAAATGTACTTTACGCTGGTGGCTGCATTTAATAAACGATTATCAATGCTGCGTATCACATCATTATTGATGGCAGTGTAGGTGTAGTAACTGTAAATTATTAAGCTGACTAAAAAAAAGACGGTACCGAGCGCCAACCGAGTTAATTTTAGATTTCCTTTTAGCATGCAACATCCTTATTTTTTGTTAGATTTATTATACTTAAAAATTATAAATGCCCAATATTTTAATTACCCTTTGTACTAAATATAAAAAATAGTGAAATGTTATCTATTTTGTATTGTCTTTTATGGCTTAAAACGAGACATTTTTGTCATATTGCAGTAAAGTTAGCGCAATTTTTTAGAAATGCCGTTGCTTAAAAACACCTTAAATTAGCGTGTTTTACAAACTAACAGGTGTTTTAGTCACACACTAGGTATGAAGATGGATCAAAAGCGTTGTGCCGTCGCCTCTAAAGAAAGCCTCAAACGGATATTTACCGTTCCAGAGGCCCCTGACTCAACTTTGAGCAAAATAGAGCTTGAAATTTCGAGTAATTTAGCAGGTTTCTTAAACGAAAATATCGCGGCAATTGAAAAACCATTACATGAAATAGAAAAAGATTTTCAATCGGCGGCTATCCCTGAAGAGCCAACGTTTGTGTCTTGCTATGCCCAAGATATTATGGAACAGCTGGTTGCTCATTCTGTACATACCGCAGCGCCAAGCTTTATTGGTCACATGACATCTGCTCTGCCACATTTTTTACTGCCGTTATCGAAATTAATGGTTGGGCTAAATCAAAACCTTGTAAAAATAGAAACCTCAAAAGCGTTTACCCCATTAGAGCGTCAAGTTTTAGGAATGATGCATCATTTAGCTTATAGCCAAAGTGATGGTTTTTATTCTAAATGGATGCACAGTGCAAAAACCTCTTTAGGAGCATTTTGCTCTGGTGGCACAGTAGCTAACATTACAGCACTTTGGATTGCCCGCAACCGCTTATTGAAAGCGGATGGCAACTTTAAAGGCATTGCTGCACAAGGTTTAGTGGCGGGAATGCTCCACTATGGTTACAAAGGACTGGCGGTTTTAATCTCTGAGCGAGGTCATTACTCATTAGGCAAATCGGTTGATTTACTAGGTATTGGCCGTGAGAATTTAATTGGTATTAAAACATCGGCTGATAATAAAGTTGATGTAGATGCTATGCGAGAAAAAGCGCTAGAGCTTGAAGCGCAAGGCATTAAAGTGATGGCAATTATTGGTGTAGCCGGAACGACTGAAACTGGTAATATCGATCCACTTGAAGACATGGCTAATTTAGCACAAGAGATTAATTGCCACTTTCATGTTGATGCGGCGTGGGGCGGAGCTACTTTACTCTCTAATACTCATAGGCACCTTTTAAAAGGTATTGAGCATGCAGATTCAATCACCATTGATGCGCATAAACAAATGTATGTACCGATGGGAGCAGGTTTGGTGCTGTTTAAAGACCCTGCTGCAACTGATGCCATCGAACACCATGCTGAATATATTTTACGTAAAGGCTCTAAAGATTTAGGCAGCCATACCCTTGAGGGGAGCCGCCCTGGTATGGCGATGTTAGTGCATGCTTGCTTACGTGTTATTGGTCGTAAAGGCTATGAAATGCTTATCGATCGCAGTATTAAAAAAGCACGTTACTTTGCTGATTTGATAAAAGCAGATGAAGACTTTGAATTAATATCAGAACCTGAGCTATGTTTGCTAACTTATCGTTATGTCCCTAAGCAAATTAAAAATGCGATAGCACAGGCCGACGCACAAACCCGTTTAGATATCTTTGCCGCGCTTAATCGTTTTACTGCAAGCATGCAAAAACGTCAACGTGAATCAGGTCGCTCGTTTGTATCGCGTACACGTTTAACGCCAGTTCAATATGATAACCAACCAACCGTAGTATTTAGAGTGGTGCTTGCGAACCCGCTTACATCAGGTGCAATATTAAAAGAGATATTAGAAGAGCAGAAAGAACTAGCTCAAACCGACCCTGTATTTAAAAAGTATTTACGAAAATATATGTAACTAACCTGAACTCTGGTTAAGAGGTTTATTAACATATTGAATCAAAAATGATATTTATGTTTATTTTCTCTAGCCAGAGATTTTCAGTGAAAACAAGGCGAACTTACGCGTCAATAGCTAGCCTATTGCAAGTAAATTCAACGCAGTTAGCGCTAAAAAATAGCTGCTTGAGATAGATTTATTATTCAGAGTTCAGGTTAAATATAAATGCTAATAAAAAGACGCTTAATAGCGTTCTTTTTGTTACTGATTAAAAGCAACTCGCCTTTATGAGGTTGCTGATAATTTGTTGCGAAGGCTTTATTTTTTCCATCGCTAAATATTCATCGGGCTGATGCGCTTGGTTAATTGAACCCGGTCCCATGACGATGGTTTCACAACCCAGTTGTTGTATAAATGGTGCCTCAGTACAGTAATTAACAGCCACTGCTTTTTGCCCTGCTATATTTTCGGCTAGTTTAACTAACGCGCTGTCTGTGCTTCCTGTAAATGCTGGAATTGGCTCATGTAAATCAATCACACTGACCGAATTAGGGTATTGCTGATTTATATCGTAGGTTGCATCAAGCAGCAATGCTTGCAGCTCTTGTACACTTAAGCCAGGAAGAGGGCGCATATCAATGTGCATTTCACAGCAACCGCAAATCCGATTTGCATTATCGCCCCCATGAATATTACCTAAATTGAGCGTTGGGTGAGGAATTTCAAAGTGATTTATTGAATATTTATTCTTAAGTTGTTCTTTTAAGATTAGCAATTTTGTAATCACTTTATGCATCACTTCGATGGCGTTAAGACCCCGTTCGGGATCTGAGCTATGTCCTGAACGGCCGACAACTCTTATTGCTGTACTCATATGACCTTTATGAGTAAATACCGGAGTCATATCAGTAGGTTCACCAATAATACAGCGACTTGGCTTTAAATTTGGGTGCTTACAGATTTGTTGCGCGCCAGCCATAGTGGTTTCTTCGTCTGCGGTGGCTAATATTAAAATTGGTTGTGTTTGTTGCTTTTCATCAAGCTCACTAATAGCCTGCAGTACAAAAGCAAAAAAACCTTTCATATCAATGCTACCTAAGCCAAATAGTTTGTTATCTCGCTCAGTTAATTTAAATGGGTTGTGATTCCAACGACTATCATCAAATGGCACTGTATCAGTGTGGCCTGCTAGCATTAAACCGCCGTCGCCTTGACCGCGTTTTGCTAATAAGTTGTAGCGACCTTTGTTGCCTTCTAACTCTATTATTTCACAGTTAAAACCTAAGCTTTCACACCATTGCGCTAGCAATTCAATGACACTTTTATTACTCATGCATAAATGATCTTCAATGGCACTGATAGAGGGGGCAGCAATCAATTGCTGGTACATCGAAATAAATGACGGCAGAGACATAAAAAATTCCAAAATAAGTATTCATTTTAATTGCATAACAATATAAAAGTATTTATGATGAATATCAATTCACTTTTTAAGCATAAATATATTAAAGTTACGCCATGAAAATAATACGACGATAGTTATCACTCACAAATTTAATCTGTTTGGCTGGGTTAGACCCTAGTGTAAACAAACAACATGGAATGTGGTCACTAATTTTAGATAAAGAGTAAATAATGAACGTAGTAATTATAGGTGCCAGCGGTTACAGCGGCGCAGAACTGGCTAGCTTAGTAGCAAAACATCCAACGCTTTCACTAACTGGCTGTTATGTATCAGCGCAAAGTTTAGATAAACATAAATTGCTTAGTGAATTGTATCCTGAGCATTTAGGGTTACTTGATTTACCTTTGCAGCCACTAAATGAACATGCACTTGCTGATATCACTCATTCAGCAGATTACGTTTGTCTGTGCACCGATCATAAAGTAAGTGTGGATTTAGCGCCTCAGTTTTTAGCGATGGGCAAAAAGGTATTTGACCTTTCCGGTGGCTAT
This sequence comes from Pseudoalteromonas sp. BSi20439, assembly GCF_000241165.1. Taxonomy (NCBI): domain Bacteria; kingdom Pseudomonadati; phylum Pseudomonadota; class Gammaproteobacteria; order Alteromonadales; family Pseudoalteromonadaceae; genus Pseudoalteromonas; species Pseudoalteromonas sp. BSi20439. The sequence continues at coordinate 31,241 of NZ_BADW01000090.1, read as the reverse complement.
CGTCTTGCAAGTAATGATGATTACGTTACTTATTATGGTTTTGAACACCAGCATCCAGAGCTCCTCAATGAAGCTGCATATGGCCTTGCAGAGTGGAATAGTGAGGCCATTGCAAAGGCGCAGTTAGTTGCTGTAGCTGGCTGCTACCCAACTGCCGCATTAAACGCATTAAAGCCTCTTCAGCAAGCTGGATTGCTAAGTGATGAGCGGATTATTATTAATGCTGTATCGGGAGTAACTGGAGCAGGTCGTAAAGCAAGTATTGGCACACATTTTTGCGAAGTATCGCTTGCTGCTTATGGTTTGTTTAACCATCGTCATGGGCCTGAAATACAACAGCACCTAGGTCATGAGGTGTTATTTACTCCTCATTTAGGTAATTTCCCGCGCGGTATTTTAGAAACTATTTATGTGCAATTAAAGCCGGGTGTGACCAGTGAGCAAGTAGCTAAAGCGTATCAAGTCTTAGCGGATGAGCCATTAATTCGTTTGCTTGGCAGCAAAATCCCTTCGATTAAAGGGGTGGCCAAACAACCTTATGTAGATATTGCGTGGCAGCAGCAAGGCTCACAGTTAATAGTAATGGCAGCAATTGACAACTTATTAAAAGGGGCAGCTGGTCAGGCTCTGCAATGTATTAATTTGTCAATGGGTTTGCCTCACACTACAGGCTTAGTAGGAGCGTTTAAATGAGCAGTAAAACGTGGGTTATTAAACTCGGTGGCGCAGTACTCAATACTGAAAATGCCGCTAAAGCGCTTTTTGAGGTTCTTAATGAGCAACATGATGCACAATTTGTCATTGTGCATGGTGGTGGCTCATTAGTTGATAGCTGGTTAAAAGAGGCTGGTTTTGCCAGTGCTAAACACCAAGGTTTACGTATTAGCCCTAAAGAACAGATGCCTTATATTGTTGGAGCCCTTGCGGGTGCGGCAAACAAACAACTCATGGCGCAAGCAATTAGTGTTGGTCATAAGCCGGTGGGGTTAAGTTTATATGAAGCAGGGATCACCGCCTCGCAAAAATTAAAAGCATTGGGTCAAGTAGGTCAATGTCACAACAATGCTGATTCTATTATTAATGATTTACTCAGTGCTGGCCGGTTACCAATCATCAGTTCTATCGGCTTTGATGAGCAGGGCTTGTTATACAACGTTAATGCCGATGAAGCAGCCGCCGCAGTGGCAAATAATTTAAATGCAGAACTTATTTTTATGACGGACGTAGAGGCGGTACTTGATGCCAATAAGCAGCCTTTACATCAACTTGACACAAAACACATTGATACTTTAATTGCAGAGGGAGTAATTGTGGGCGGGATGGAGGTCAAAGTTAAGACCAGTCTTCACGCTGCCCAACATTTACGACGCGGTGTGTACATTTCCAGCTGGCAAAAGCCAGAAAACTTAACTGCTTTGCTGCAAGGCGAGCATGTCGGAACTAAAGTAACACCATAGGTTGAACATGTTTAAAGATTTTTTAACGGGTCTAGAATTAGACCAACAAGGCGCACTAAATTTATTAAAATTAGCGCAAGATATTAAAGAAAGCCCTGCAAAGTATAGCCAAGTGCTAGCTGGTAAGTCAGTGGTTACTTTGTTTGAAAAGCAAAGTTTACGTACTCGCCTTTCATTTGATATTGGTATAAACCGTTTAGGGGGCCATGCGGTATACCTTGACCAACAAAATGGTGCAATGGGCGCCCGCGAATCAATAAAAGATTTTGCCTTAAATATTTCGACTTGGGCAGACGGGATTGTTGCGCGGGTTAATCAGCACAGTACGTTAACGACACTCGGTGAGTATTCATCCGTTCCTGTGATTAACAGTTTGTGTGATTTATATCACCCATGCCAAGCATTAGCTGATTTTTTAACGCTACAAGAAGTACATGGTGATGTTAGCCAGTTAAAGCTTGCCTACCTAGGTGAGGGCAATAATGTAACGCACTCATTAATGCTATTAGCCGCTACTTTAGGAACAGACTTTGTCGCTGTAACACCAAAAGGCAGCTCACCTGATTCGCAAGTACTTAAAAAAGCAGAGCAAATAGCAGCGATGAATGGCGCTTCTGTAATGGTAAGTGACAGGGTTGAGGCTGCAGTAGGCGCTAATGTTGTTTACGCCGATACCTGGGTATCAATGGGGGATACAACTCCTCTTGAGCAAGTAAAAGAAAAATACATGCCTTATCAATTAAACCAGGCATTGTTAGAAAAAACTGGTGCAACTACGGTATTACATTGCCAACCGGCACACCGTGAGTTTGAAATTACTTCTGAGGTAATGGATGGCCCTGCATCAAAAATTATACAGCAAGCAGAAAACCGCATGCATGCGCAAAATGCGCTATTAGTTACATTGTTAAATCCAAATTTTGTTAAGGAACACCTATGAGTTCAATTAAAAAAGTCGTTTTAGCCTATTCTGGTGGTCTTGATACATCGGCTATCGTGCCATGGTTAAAAGAGAACTACGGCTGTGAAGTTATTGCCTTTGTTGCCGATGTTGGCCAAGGAGCTGAAGAACTTGAAGGCGTAGAAGCTAAAGCTATAGCGTCTGGTGCATCTGAGTGTTACGTGGTTGATTTAAAAGATGAGATGGTAAGCGATTATATTTACCCAACACTTAAAACAGGCTCTATATACGAAGGAACCTACTTGCTAGGTACTTCTATGGCACGTCCAATCATCGCCAAAGCCCAAGTTGAAATTGCCCGTAAAGTGGGTGCAGATGCACTTTCTCATGGCTGTACGGGTAAAGGTAACGACCAAGTACGTTTTGAGTCATGTTTTGCAGCACTGGCTCCTGATTTAAAAGTGATTGCGCCATGGCGTGAGTGGGATTTATCAAGTCGTGAATCATTGCTTGATTACCTAGCCGAGCGTGATATTCCGTGTTCTGCATCAGCAACTAAAATTTACAGTCGTGATGCTAACGCATGGCATATCTCCCACGAAGGCGGCGAGCTTGAAGACCCTTGGTGTGAGCCAAGTGAGCAAGTATGGACCTGGACTAATTCACCAGAGCAAGCGCCCGATAAAGCTGAGCATGTCACTTTATCAGTTGTAGAAGGTGAAGTGGTTGCTGTAAACGGCGAACAATTAAAGCCTTACGACTGTTTAGTTAAACTAAACGACATAGCTGCCCCGCATGGTATTGGTCGTGTTGATATTGTAGAAAACCGTTTAGTGGGCATGAAATCACGCGGTTGTTACGAAACACCAGGCGGTACAGTGATCATGGCTGCGCTTCAAGCAATTGATGAGCTCGTTCTTGATAAGTCAAGCCGTAAATGGAAAGAGGTACTCGGTGGTGAATTTTCGCATTTAGTTTACGACGGTCGTTGGTTTACGCCGCTTAAAGATTCTATTTTAGCCGGTGCAGAAGCGCTTTCTACACTAGCAACGGGCGAAGTGGTACTTAAGCTTTATAAAGGCCAAGTGACAGCGGTTCAGAAAAAATCACCTAACAGTTTATATAGCGAAGATTTTGCTACCTTTGGTGAAGACGATGTTTATGACCAATCGCACGCAGAAGGCTTTATTCGTTTATTCTCACTATCAAGCAGAATTTCAGCATTAGCTAAAAAGTAATTTTTTATGCCCCTTGAAATTAAGGGGCTATTATCGGGTTTGGAGAGATTTCATGGCATTATGGGGCGGGCGTTTTTCTACGGGTCCAGATGAAGCGTTTAAACAATTTAACGATTCACTTCCCTTCGATTATCAATTAGCAGAGCAAGATATTATTGGCTCTGTTGCATGGGCTGGCGCACTTGAACAAGTCAACGTGTTATCTAATGACGAACACCAAAAGCTGGTATCGGCACTTTATGAGTTACTTGAAGAGGTAAAAGCAGAACCACACGCTGTTGCCACCTCAGGTGCTGAGGATATTCACTCGCATGTTGAAGCAGCGCTAATTGAAAAAGTGGGTGATTTAGCTAAAAAATTACACACAGGCCGAAGCCGTAACGACCAAGTTGCTACCGACTTTAGACTCTGGTGTCGCGATACTGCCGATCATATTTTAAAAGCGATTGCGCAACTTAAAGCAGAGTTTATTGGGTTAGCTGAACGTGAGCTTGGCACAATATTACCAGGTTATACCCACTTACAACGTGCACAACCGGTGTTATTTAGCCATTGGTGTATGGCTTATGTAGAAATGCTTGAGCGTGATGAAAGCCGGTTGCAAGATGCCCAGGCAAGAATGAACTACTGCCCACTCGGCAGTGGCGCTCTTGCAGGCACTGCATACCCGATTGACCGCCATGCACTTGCACAAGGGCTAGGATTTACTGGCGCGACTAAAAATAGTTTAGATGGAGTATCTGATCGTGACTTTGTGGTTGAGCTATTAAGCTGCGCGTCTATCTCTATGATCCACTTATCGCGTATGTCTGAAGACTTAATTTTTTATAACTCAGGAGAAGCTGGGTTTATCGAACTGGCTGATAATGTTACATCGGGCTCATCTTTGATGCCGCAGAAAAAGAACCCAGATGCATTAGAGCTAATTCGTGGTAAAACTGGCCGGGTGTTTGGTGCGTTTAGCGCAATGATGATGACTCTAAAAGCACTACCGCTTGCCTACAATAAAGACATGCAAGAAGACAAAGAAGGCATTTTTGATGCCATGCCAACATGGCTTGCGTGTATTCATATGGCACAAGCGTGTATTAAAGGTATAAAAGTTAAAGCAGGTAAAACCCTTGCAGCGGCAAAAGGTGGCCACGCGAATGCAACCGAACTTGCTGATTATTTAGTGGCTAAAGGTGTACCGTTCAGAGAAGGGCATCATATTGTTGGGGTGTTGGTACAATTAGCTATTAGTGAAGGTAAAACGTTAGAGGAGCTTTCACTAGAGCAGTATAAATCAGTAAATCCAGTGTTTGAAGATGACGTGTATCCGGTACTTGAAATTGACGCCTGTATTAAAGCACGCCAAGCGCTTGGCGGTACATCATTAGAGCAAGTAAGTAAAGCGGTGAAAGACGCGAAAAAAAAACAGCAAATAACGGTTCGTGATGCCAACTTAGATGACGTAGAAGCAATTGCTAAACTCGTACAGCACTGGGCAACAGTCGGCGAAAATTTACCGCGCGCTAAAAGTGATATGGTGCACTCAATTAATGAGTTTGCCGTAACCGAGATAGACGGTCAGGTATCGGGTTGTGCTTCACTTTATATTTACGACACAGGATTAGCTGAAATACGTTCATTAGGCATTGATCCTAAAAGCGCAGTAACGGGGCAGGGACGAGAACTGGTTGAACACTTATTAGTGAAAGCCAAAAAGTTGGCACTCAACCGTGTCATTGTTCTGACTCGTGTACCTGACTTTTTCGAAAATCAGCGGTTTAGTTTCTGTAACAAAGAGAGCTTACCTGAAAAAGTCATGAAAGATTGTGAGTTATGTTTACGTAAAGAAAACTGTGATGAAGTCGCAATGGAATATATGTTAAAGCCAAGTAATAGCATGGAGATCCCTTGTAAAAACGTGGCTTGAGCAATCCCTAGGATAAAAAACGCACGGTGACCCCGATGCGTTTTTTTTGAGTAAAATAAAATAATTTTTAAATTAACATACTATTAATTTAAAGTTGGCATATCGGTTGCACTTGTAATTCTGTAGTGTGTTGTTGAGTCAATTAATCAACGAAGGCAATACGTTACAGCAGTTATTTAGTAACTGCTCCAGGTGGTGTGATTTAAATTTACGCCAATAATAAAAATTTAATACTCAAAAGGATTAATCACATGCAAATTTCAGCTAATAGCCAAGTACAAATGCAAGCATACAATAAAACGCAACAATTAAAGCCTGCAATGGAACAAACTGCTAGCCCTAAAACCCTACAATCTGATACAGTAAGTATCTCTCAAGAGGCGATGGCTGCGGCGAGCACTGATTTACAACGTGGTGGTATTATTTTGCCTACAAGACCTAAATAAATAATTAAAGGTTATGGATGTTTTTAACTGAATTTTTTGGTTTTTTTTCGCTGTCAGCCCTAGTAATGTGGGGATTCCTGATGGCGTTTTTCTTTAATGTGTTTGTATTTAGTATTGGTGTAAAAAGAAATACAACACTGCTAGCAAGTTCTTTTATTTTATTCATATCTTACTCATCTTCAGACTACTTTTTAACATGGCTGTCGATATATGAAATTACTTATCTGGATTGGGCTTTATATGATTTAGTTACCCTTATAGCGCTTGCCATTACTTATAAATTAATAAAAAAACTACACCATCATTTTTATATCTGATATTTGGTCTTACGATAAACATGAACTTGTTATTTTTTATGTATGTTGATGTTTTTATGAAAAATAATAATACACCTTGGTTTTTCTGGGATGTTTATACTTTTGGTGTTACCTGCATAGATTTTATTATGATTGTAGCGCTAATAGTTGATAGAGACTTTTTAGGTATACACATTCTTAAGAATAAACTATTCGGGCAACCTGATACTAATTCCGAAAACAACTTTTCATAAACATGTATATAGGCTATACCCTTGGTGAATATGTAAGCGCATTCATTCAATGGGGCTTTTTGATGGCTTTCCTTTATTGTTTTGTAAAAAGTATCAATACCCCACATAAATCTTCTCTATATTTAGCTGCAATAATGCTGTGCTCATATGTATTAAGTGATTATCTATACATAGTAGAACATGTATATCTTAATTGGATAGTTTACGATTTTTTTACCATTGCTTTTATTGTTTTTGCGATTAAAAGAGCTATAATTCTCTCCGCTTTACCTGCATATCTCATCATTATAGGTTTAACTATAAATAGTCTTTTAGTTGGTTTTATTTATTATGATTTATACATTCTAGGGAATACTCAAGAGTGGTGGTTTTGGAGTTTTTACTCTATTTCTATAAACTTAATTGATATATTAATGATAGCCTCTTTGGTAATAAACTTAGATTATGTAAATATCAATCAAGGTGCAAAAGCATTAAAACCTATGGTTAAAAATGGTATCTCAAATGGATGATTTTTTGCTCAGTCCATATGTATCTCTTTATATAGGCGCATTTGTTCAATGGGGTTTTTTAATGGCTTTTTTATACTCATTAGTAACGAGTATAAATAAACCCAAAAAAGAGGCTTTATGGCTGTCGCTAATAATGTCAGTTTCATACTCTTCAAGCTTGTTTATTGATATTCAAAATATTTCTTACATGCAACTATTACTATTTGATCTAATGACTATTTTGGCTATTTTGGTTGTAAGTAACTTCTTAACTAAAAATGTTATATCTACTTATCTATTATTAGGGTTAAGCATAAACTCACTGTTATTTTTTGGTATGCACTTAGATGTGTCAGTTTTTAATAACACTACACCATGGTGGTTCTGGTCATTATATTCGATGAGTATTAACTTAATGGACTTTATAATGATAGCTATTTTCTTTATCAATAAAGATTTTTTGGGCTTAGTGAGGCTTAAGAGCGTTCTGTTTCCATCAAGAGCGAAGCTACCTAGCGTAATGTAACGATACGCTAGGTGTTGTGTTTAATGCTTGGTTTTCCCGAGCCTTGACTGCAGGGCTTTCATTACTATGGTATCAACAAACTCACTCACATCCCCGTTATGGCGTGCTACTTCTTTTACTAGTGTTGATGATATAAAAGTATTGCGCTCGGCGGGCGTTAAAAATACGCTTTCTAAATCAGGGTTTAAACGGCGGTTCATATTCGCGAGCTGAAACTCGTAATCAAAATCAGAAACCGCTCTTATGCCTCTGATCAGTACATTAGCATTATGGTCACGGGCTAAATCGGCGAGTAGCCCTGAAAAGCCAATGACTTTTACATTATCTAAATGGCTTAAAATCTCATTTGCTAAATCAACGCGTTCTTCTAAAGTAAAACACGGTTTTTTACTTGGGTTATGAGCAATAGCCACAATAACTGTATCGAACATTTTAGCCGCACGCTGAATTAAATCAGTGTGGCCGTTGGTAAGAGGGTCAAATGTGCCTGGGTAGATTGCGGTCACTTTCATAATATTTACTGTGTTATTATTTTTAGCCGTAGTGTAGCAGTGTTTAGTGTGCAAAGCAGCCTTGTGAGTAAATTGTATATAACTGCAGCTGCGCAGTGTTACAAATGCAATGATTTGTTTATACTAGGCGGATTATTTTAATGCAGCATCGTATTTTCGAAAATTGAGTAATGAGTATATGAATACCAAGGATAAAATAATTCAAACCAGTATTTCATTGTTTAATGAACATGGTGAAAGAGCAATATCTACTAATCATATCGCATCGAGTTTAGGTATGAGTCCGGGTAATCTGTACTACCACTTTAAAAATAAAGAAGACATTATTCGCCATATATTTGCACTTTATCGTGACCATTTAAGTACTCATTTTAAGCCGGTCGATCAAGGCGACGATGCTTTTGAATACCTAGGTCCTTATCTAGATTCGCTATTTGAATTGATGTGGCGCTATCATTTTTTTTACGACAACCTTGGCGATATTCTCGCTCGCGATAGTCATTTAAAACAGGGTTACATTGATTTTCAACAGGAGTTACTTGAGCAGGTGCGTAACATCATTTTGGCCTTACGCGACAGCGAAATTATTGCTATTGATGAACAAGATGCTATCGAACTTGCTCATACGTTAAAATTAACGGTCAGCTTTTGGACACCCTATATGAAAGCAAGAAGGCTTAGTGGTGTGCTGGTTGAGCAAGATATCTACCCTGGTATTGTAAAAGTACTGACTTTATTTAAAGCCTACAGCACCGAAAAAAGCGCAAATAAAATTAATCAGTTAAGAGACAAGTACGCACTTTTAGCAAATGCTGCTCCCCAGAATCCTTAAGCCCGTTAAGTTGGTTAGTTCCTAGGCGCTAAATTTTTTGCTATAATCCGCCGCGCCCAATACCTGGGTGCGCGAATTCCCGCAGTCTAAGAGTTAAACTATGCTTAAATTTATCGTCAAACTTCACCCTGAAATAGCCATTAAAAGCCGTTCAGTCCGTAAACGCTTTACTAAAGTGTTAGAAAATAACATTAAAATTGTATTGCGTCGTGTTGACGAAAAAGTACAGGTACGTAATAACTGGGATAACATTTCAGTTGTAACAAAACTTGACGATGCTCAAACTCGCCTTGATTTTATTGATAGCTTGAAGCGCATTCCTGGCATCGTGCAGTTTATTGAAGTGACTGAAACAGACTTTAAAACGATTGATGACATTTATCAAAAAACTATTGAGCTAGTTGGTCACACTATTATTGGTAAAACCTTTTGTGTCCGTGCTAAGCGCATAGGTCAACATGATTTTACTTCAACTGAGCTAGAGCGTTACGTTGGTGGCGGGCTTAATCAACATGTTGAAGGGGCTCGAGTAAAGCTAAGTCGCCCAGAAGTAACGATTCGTTTAGAAATTAAAGACGAAAAAGCCTACATAGTGACGCAAACCCATTTAGGAATGGCGGGCTTTCCACTGCCAACACAAGACGATGTATTATCGCTTATGTCTGGTGGATTTGATTCTGGCGTTGCCAGTTATCAGATGATCCGTAAAGGCGCTCGTACACACTTTTTATTCTTTAACTTAGGCGGTGCTGCCCATGAAATTGGGGTTAAGCAAGCGAGCTACTATCTATGGAAACAATACAGCTCTACACATAAAGTTAAGTTTATTACTGTTGATTTTGAACCGGTTGTTGCTGAAATTTTAGAAAACGTTGAGAACAGCCAAATGGGTGTTGTGCTTAAACGTATGATGATGCGAGCGGGTAGTGCCGTTGCTGAAAAACTAAATATTCAAGCTTTGGTAACGGGTGAAAGTATAGGTCAGGTGTCTAGCCAAACCTTAGCTAATTTAAGCGTGATTGACCGTGTAACCGAGACGCTGATTTTACGCCCACTTATCCAACATGATAAGCAAGAAATCATTAATATAGCGCGCCAAATAGGCACTGCAGAAATGGCAGAGACGATGCCTGAATACTGCGGTGTGATCTCTAAAAAGCCGACAGTTAAAGCCAAAATTGAAGTAATTAAAGCAGAAGAAGAAAAGTTTGACTTTGATGTGTTAGATACCGTTATTGATAACGCCCGTGTTATGGATGTGCGCGATATTGATGTTGAGGCTAAGCAAGAGCTTAAAGAGGCAGAATCAGTTACAGAGTTACCAGAGGGAGCGGTTGTTGTTGATATTCGCTCGCCTGAAGAAGAAGATGCGGCGCCGCTGGAAATTGAAGGTATTGAAGTTATCCACTTACCGTTTTTCCGTTTAGCAACTAAGTTTGGTGATTTACCTAAAGGTAAAGACTATTACTTATATTGTCAAAAAGGGGTAATGAGCCAGTTACAAGCGCTTATTCTTCACGAAGAAGGCTTTACCACTGTTAGAGTATATCGTCGTTAATGGCTAAATATATTAGGGTCTGTTGACCCTTTGAGGTTAAATTTGCAGCAGTCTGTTTTGTATTTAGGCAAGGCTGAGCCTATGTGGTGTGGTTATTCCCCATAAATAGGCGATAACGCAGCATCAATGCCAAACAGGTGCTGCCCGAAGGGTTCTGCCTAGGGGCGATTTACTCTTTGTTGCCTACATGGATGTAGGTAAGGGGCATGAGCAGGACGCGGAAGCTTTGCTCGGTTTTTACTTAACCCACTAGGTTACAAACCTCGCGCCGCGATTAAACCACCCCTAGTTTGAAGAAATTTTAATCCGCAAAAGTCAACAGACCCTAAATGCGCGGATTTAGTCCGCGCTTTTTTTTGCCAAAATTTCAGTAAGTAAGGCGTCGTTATACGGGGTCGCAATATGGTGCAGTTTTCCTTGCTCACTTATATAGCCACAAATTGCCATGATCTCAGTTTGCCTATTATGCAAAACGTCTTGATGCATAGATGAGTAATTCTCTGCCGTTAAACTCATTACCTTGTAGGCGCGCTCGAGGGCATCAATAAGCTTAATATTAAGTTTAAGCGCGGTCGCAATATGGCACGCCTCTGTTAATAAATTAATAATTGAGCTATTAAACTGTGGCGCACGCAACTGGCCATTTTTTATATTGTACAGAGCGGTTAATGGATTTATTGCAATATTAACCAGTAGCTTTTCAAACCGTAGTTGTTCAATATTGTTACTGATAATTAACTGCGGAATAGTGTGTAATTGCGCACTAAGCTGTTGAATATTTTGCATAGCTAGTTGATTACAGCCCCCTAATACACTTTGCCCGTTTCCGGTATGTTGCACAATATTGGGGTTTGACTTAAATCCAGCCATGCTGGTGGTTAAAAAGTACAACGACTGCTGCTTTGTTAGCTGTTCATTTAATTGTTCAACATTACCCATGCCATTATGACTCAGTATAATATGGGTATTATTGCCTAGATAAGGTTTTACTTGAGCATAGGCTTGTTGCACTGCAAACGCTTTTACCGTGAATAAAACAATATCAAATTCAGGAGTTTGAGATAACTGCTCTTGTGAGATAAAAGTGGCGTTAATTTTTTCAGACGCAGCGTTACTGTGGCTGTAAAAGCGAGTATTAACTGTGCCTTTTCGAGTAAGTATATATATAGCGTGATGTTTGGCTAAAAAGTGGCTAAATAACAAGCCAATAGCGCCATCACCTACAACAAGTATGTTAGCCATAATGCTTCTTTTTACGCAGTGTTAACAGGGCTTTAGCTAAAAAGTAGCTCGCTGCACCAATAAAATCGGCAACAAAATCGGCCAGTGATGCTTGTCTGTAGGGAAGGCTATCTTGCATAATTTCTATTGCTGCACCGTAACCAGCGAGTAATAGTATTTGTGCATATAATGGGAGTTTAAACGCTTTATCCATAATAATGGCAAGTAAAAAGAAGATACCAAAATGCGCTACTTTATCAACATGCGGAAATAAGTTTGCCGCGCCCTTTACCTCTTTAGCAAATAAGAAGGTAAACGCAACAATACTAATTAAAAAAATTGCTTGGTAAACACGCCTTGTCACGAAAATTCCTAAAATCGTATAAAAAAGAAGCCTCAGTATATCAAACTAATTTAGTATCGCACCTGAACAAAATGCAGAAAAATGTAAAGATTTATCATTTTAACGTTATAATTGCGGCATAAAATTAAGATTAGATAGTTAGGAGAACGCTATGCCTTCATTTGATATTGTATCTGAAGTAGAAATGAACGAAGCACAAAACGCGGTTGATAACGCCAATCGTGAATTAGAAACACGATTTGATTTTAGAGGGGTCGATGCCTCAATTGAATTAAACGATAAAACAATTAAATTAAAAGCTGAAGCAGATGCTCAGGTTATGCAGTTGTTTGATATTTTAGCTGGAAAAGTTTCAAAGCGTGGGATGGATGTTGCTAGCTTAGAGCTACAAGATATTTCTCGTGCAGGAAAAAATGTTTTTCGTAACGTTGCACTTAAACAGGGTATCGAAAAAGACATGGCTAAAAAAGTAGTAAAAGCCATCAAAGACTCTAAAGTAAAAGTACAAGCGGCCATTCAAGGTGAAGAAGTTCGCGTAACAGGTAAAAAGCGTGATGACTTACAAGCGGCTATGCAAGTTGTGCGCACGGCAGATTTAGGTCAACCATTTCAGTTTAAAAACTTCCGCGATTAATTTATTGTTTCGAGCATGGCAGTATAGGTGCTGAGCTCAAAGGAATGCGTATAAAGCCAAACACGTTATATTGTTTGGCTTTTTTATTTTTAAATCTATGATAATTACCGAACCCCGAACCCCGAACCCCGAACCCCGAACCCCGAACCCCGAACCCCGAACTCTTTGGATTTGTAGATGTTTAGACGTCCGTTGACTTTTTTTAGTAAACAGATAACAATAGCAGCCTATTTTCAAGGTGCTTGCTAAACACTTCAATGGTGTGATTTTTTTAGTAGGATAATCGGGAAGTTGGTGCGTTTTCATAGATGAAGTCAATCCCAACACTGCCCCCGCAACGGTAAAGTTATGCTGTATTAAATTATGGTAACTGAGTCCGGAGACCGGCCTTGATTTAATCTTACTTACTAACATCTTTGCGGTGGGCAGAGATAGGGAACATCATGATAAATAAAACTGCATTGGGTGTGGCTATTTCGGCTGCGCTGTCTTTTTCTGCATCTGCAGAACAAACCATTGAAAGAATAACCGTTACTGCAAATAAATTTGAACAACCTATAAATGATGTATTAGCAAGTGTGGCAGTTATCGACCGCGCTGATATTGAAAAAGCGAATTACCGAGACTTACCTGCAATATTAAATACCATAGCTGGTATTGATATTGTCCGTAACGGCGGATTAGGTCAAAAAGCAGATATATTTGTTCGCGGTGCTAGCGCTAAATATGCCTTAGTATTGGTTGATGGCGTAAGAGTGAGCGATGCAAGCTCAGGTAGTGTATCGCTAACTAATATTCCAGTTAATAGTATCGAGCGTGTTGAAGTTATTAAAGGTGCCAGAGCAGCTATTTATGGCTCTGATGCGGTAGCCGGAGTAATTAATATCATTACCCGTAAAGCCTCAAATAATACGCTTTCGGCTACTTTGGGCAGTCATAGTTACAGTAATTATCAGCTTGCTGGTGGGCTTGCAAAAGAGGCGCTTAGCTTTAATTATAATCTAGGCTATGAAGAGACAGATGGTTTTGATGTTACTGGCAAAGACCCTGTGGCTGAATACACCAAAGATCACGATGATGATGGCTACAAAAATAAAAACATTGGCTTTAATTTAGCGTATGAACTGGCTGAACTAGGTGAGTTGAGCTTACAGTCTCAGTACAGTGAAGGTGAAGCGCAGTATGATAACGCATGGGGTAACGATGCCTACGATTTTGAAAACTATACCGCTAAGCTAGGCTGGAAAAAAGCCTCAGAAATATATACCCAAAGTACTTCATTGAGTGTATCGCAAGAAGAAAATACTCAAACTGGCACCGATGTTCAGCAAGTGTATAGCACAGAGCGTGTTGAGTTTGAATACCGAGGGCTTTATAGCCTAACGCAAGAGCTTGATTTATCAGGTGGTTTTAATTACTTGTCTGAGGATTTATCAAACTCTTCAGCAACGTCATCAGAAGAAAAACGCGATAATAACGCATTGTTTATAGGCGCGTTTTATAGTCATGATAAATGGTTAGCAAATGCGGTTATCAGAACCGATGATTATGACTTCCACGGCCGTGCAAATACTTACAGTACTGGGCTTGGATATAAAGCGAATCAGTATGTAACGGTACGTTTAAATCATGGCACCGCATTTAGGGCGCCGTCTTTAATTAATGCGTTTGTAACTAACAGCCCATACTACCTACCAAATAATAATATTAAGCCTGAGGAAGCCTTAAACAATGAGTTTGGTGTTACCCTAGAAACTCAATGGGGGCGTTATGATATTGCTATTTTCGATAACCGTATCAATAATTTAATTAGTAATAATTATGATGCAGACTCAGGTAAATATATTGCAACTAACATAGATAAAGTATCTATGCAGGGGATAGAATTATCGGCTGAGTTTTCAGCGTTAGGCTTTGAACACTCTGTTAATGTTAGTTTTTTAGATGCTACAGATGAAAAGACAAATACAGATTTACCACGCAGGCCTTCAGAGTCGTTTAATTATCAACTCGCCAAATCATGGGGCGATTTTGATGCCAGTTTAGATATGCAGTATCGCTCATCGCGTCCATCAATTGCGTATTATGATTCTGAACTCGCTGACTATACGGTATTTAATTTAGCAGCCAATTACCAGTTGCTCGATAATTTGTCGTTAGCTGCTCGAATAGAAAATATTACTGATAAGGAATATTTTACTGCAGCAACAGGGTTTGCTGCCAGTGGTGAGCTATTAGGTTATAACAGCGCAGGAAGAACTTTCTTTGTGGGGGCAAATTATCAGTTTTAATTATCACTTTTAGTTGCCGAAAAACAAATAGCCCAGCAAATTGCTGGGCTATTTGGTTATAGCTTTAAAGCACTTTATTCACTTAAAAACTCAGTAAACTCGGTTTCGAACTTATGTAATTTGGGTGCAATTAAAATACTGCAATAGCCCTGCTCAGGATTTTCATTGTAATAGTCCTGATGGTAGTGCTCTGCGGGGTAAAAAGTGGTTGCTGGGCTCACCTCAGTCACTATAGGTTCGCTAACATGGCTTTGCAGCTCTGCAATAACGGCCTGTGTTTGTACTTGTTGTTGCTCATTATGATAATACACAACGCTGCGGTATTGAGTGCCTATATCGTTACCTTGGCGATTTAACTGGGTGGCATCGTGTAGGGTAAAAAACATCGCGAGTAAGGTTTTAAAGCCGATAACACTGGCATCAAATTCAACCTTAATTACCTCTGCATGGCCACTGTTGCCAGTGCAAATAGTTTTGTATGTTGGGTTATCGGTATGTCCACCAGTATAACCAGAGCAAACACTGAGTACACCTTTTACACGCCTAAATGCTGCATCAATACACCAAAAACAGCCGCCGCCGAGTGTTGCTACTTGTGTGGTCGAACTCATAAGTACTTCCTCAATTGTTAGGGATATGTGCACTGAATAAAGCGCCGTAACAGCTAGTTACGACGCTCTGAGTGACTTAGATCTCTTTAAGCGGTTTTTCAGCGGCTTGCTTATCAAGTTTTTGTTGTAAAAACTCAGGTGATTGTGTGTTTCGCGCTAGTGCGTAATAGGCCGCTGGCACTACAAACAGAGTAAGTATGGTGGCAACCGTTACGCCAGTAAATACCACCACACCAATTACCATTCTACTTTCCGAGCCAGGCCCTGAGGCGAGTACCAAAGGTACGGCACTCATAACCGTTGTTAGGGAAGTCATAATAATAGGGCGCAAACGCTGTGTAGCCGCTTGTAAAATAGCCTCACTAAATTCTACGCCTTTATCACGTAACTGGTTGATAAATTCAACAATCAGTATACCGTTTTTAGCACTTAACCCAATGAGCATAACAATGCCTATTTGGCTGTATATATTAAGTGTTAAGCCCATACTCCACAGGCCAAACATAGCGCCCATTAACCCAAGTGGCACAGTTAACATAATAACAAGCGGATGCATAAAGCTTTCAAACTGAGCAGCGAGCACTAAAAAGGTCACGGTCAATGCCAGCACAAACACATAGGTCATGGCTGAGGCACCTTCATAAAACAATTGCGACTCACCTTTATAGTCAATGGCACCATCAATGTCGTTTTCCTCTGAGGCAACCTTGTTTAAAAAGTTTAGTGCTTGTTCTAGCGTGTAACCATCAGCGAGGTTGGCACTTAAAGTAATTGCACGCATTCGGTTATAGCGGTTTAAACGCGAGGCGGTGGCTTCTTCTTTTAAGCTAATAAGGCTATCAAGAGGAATAAGTTCTCCGCTACGTGATTTTAGGTATATATTTGAAATATCAGTCGGGTTGGCAAAGTCTTGTTTTGTGCCCTTTAAAATTACATCGTATTCTTCACCGCGGTCAATAAAGGTGGTTACACGGCGTTGGCCAAGCATGGTTTCAAGTGTACGACCCACATCAGAGACTGATACGCCTAAATCAGCGGCTTTATTTTTATCAATACTGACTAAAAACTGAGGGAAGGTTTCTTTATAATCATGATCAATACGCACTAATCCAGGGTTTTTCTCAGCGCGTTTAATAATTCTATCTCGCCAATCGGCAAGTTGGGCATAATCATTACCTTGCAAAACAAATTCAATAGGGCGAGATGAACCACCTCCGCCAATACCACGGCGCATAATAGCAAATGCACGGACATCGGTGACCTCTTGCATTTTGCCGCTTATTTCATCCATGACTTCCCAGGTTGAGCGTTTGCGCTTATCCCAATCAGCCATGCCAACAATAGCCACGCCGCCACTGCCACCCCAACCTGGGACTCGAACAAGCACTCGACTTAGTTCGCCAGATTCAGAATAAGGCATCAAGCGCTCTTCAATTTTTGCCATATTAGCTGCGTTATTTTCATAACTTGCCCCTTCAGGGCCATTCATAAGCACAAAGAAGGTGCCACGATCTTCTTTAGGGGTAAGTTCAGAGGGTATTTGTAAAAATAATGAATAACTAACAAACCCAGCCAAAACTAAGCTCAGCATTAAGCCCCATTTACGGGTCATGTTTGACGCTAAAGCGTTACGGTATCCATTTTCTAATTTAGTAAAAAAACGGTCCATAACTTGGCTAAACTTACTTTCTTTTTCAGAGGCCTTTAACACTTTTGAACACAGCGCCGGAGATAGTGTTAATGCAGTAATGCTGGAGAAAAACACGGCAGCACTTACCGCCATAGCAAACTCTGTAAATAGTGCGCCAATTCGTCCTTCCATAAACACTAATGGTACAAACACGGATATAAGCACTAAGGTGGTGGCTATAATTGCAAAGCCCACCTCACGTGCGCCGCGATAAGCTGCCAATAAAGGCGGTTCACCAAGTTCAATACGGCGGTGAATATTCTCTAGCATTACAATGGCATCATCGACCACTAAGCCTATTGCTAATACTAGTGCCAGTAGAGTTAATAAGTTAATTGAATAACCCATTGCTAATAAAAACATAAAACTACCGACTAAGGCGACCGGTACGGTGACCGCAGGAATAAGAGTGGCGCGAATGTTACCTAAAAATATAAAGATAATAAGCACTACTAACCCCATAGAAATTGCTAAAGTTTTATAAACCTCATTAATTGACTCTTTAATAAATACCGAAGAATCATAACTGTCTTCTATGGTGGTGCCTTCAGGTAAATTACGTTTTATTTTTTCCAGTTCACTGCGGGCGTTATCAACCACAGTTAGGGTATTGGCTTTGGCTTGTTTAACAATACCCATACCAATCATATTACGGCCATTACCTCGGAATAAACTTTCATCATCAGCGGCTTCTAGTTTTACGTCAGCCACTTCGCCTAGACGCACTAAATAACCATCTTCACCTCGTTTAATAACTAGGTTTTGAAAATCACGTTGGTTTTTATAGCTGCGTGCAGTGCGAACGGTAAAATCACGATCAACTGATTCAATTTCACCGGCCGGAAGTTCTACATTTTCACTACGCAGTGTTTGCTCAATATCACTAGAGGTAATGCCACGGGCGGCCATCGCTTGGCGGTTAAGCCATACTTTCATAGCATACTTTCGCTCCCCCCCAATGCGCACATTCGATACGCCATCAACAACGGCTAATCGATCTACAATAAAACGCTGTGCATAATCAGAAAGTTGCAATGAATCCATGGTTTCGCTGTTAAGTACAAACCACGCGATAGGGCTTTCGTCACTATTTGATTTTGATACTTCAGGAGGGCGTACTTGTTCGGGTAGGCTGTCTAATGCCCGTGCAACACGTTCACGTACATCGTTAGAGGCATCGTCTATGTCGCGGTTAATATTAAACTCAATGGTAATGTTTGAGCGGCCATTACGACTCGATGAGTTAATACTTTTAATACCCTCAATCCCCGAAATACGGTTTTCGATAACTTGGGTTATTTTTGTTTCAATAATTTCAGCAGATGCACCGGTATATTCAGTACTAATATTTACAATCGGTGTTTCAATATCTGGATACTCTCGCAAAGGCAACATGCTAAAAGCAACTAAGCCAAATGTGAGTAACAGTAAGTTAATAACAATCGCAAAAACGGGGCGTTTGACGCTAGTATCGGTAATTTTCACGTGTTACCCCTTAACGCTTACTTTACTACCTGAGCGAATTTTAATTATTCCCTCGGTAACAATTTGCTCGCCATTACTTAACCCTTTGTCTATCGCAACCCAGCCATTATTTCTACTTGCAACATGTACTTCTTTACGGTTTGCTATGCCATCTTCAATTTGAAAAACGTAATGCTTATCTTGCAGAGGAATAATGGCCTTTTCAGGCACCATCAGCGCTTGGTTACTGCTTAGCTCTAGTGCAGTTTTAAGCAACATACCTGGGCGAAGTAAACCTGATTTATTAGCAAAGCTGGCTGTTACTTCTACACTGCGAGTGATTGAGTCGATACGTGAGCTTATATGGGTTACTTTACCGCTGAAGGTTTGATCAGGGTAAGCATCGTTTTGAGTGCGAACAATCATTCCGTTTTTCAATTGAGCTAAATACTTTTCAGGCACTTTAAAATCAACTTTTATAATACTAATGTCATCGAGGGTTGTGATCACAGTACTATTATTAATATACGCACCCACCGATATTTCGCGTTTCCCCAGTAACCCAGAAAAAGGCGCGGTGATGGCCATTTCATTGAGTTTGGTTTTAGCACTTTCAAGTTGTGCTTCGCTGGCATCAACGCGAGCGAGTTGTTCTTCAAGCAATGACTTGGCCGTCGCTTGCGAGCGAGAAAGCTCGGTCAGTCTGGCTAATTGACGTTTTTCTTCTTGTAAATTAATGCTAAGTTCTTTTACTGCAAATTGTTCTTGTTGGTTTTGCAGTTGTACTAATTTTTGTCCTTTGCTGACCAAGTCGCCATCTTCAAAGTAAATGCTAGTGACATAATCGTTTTGGGCGCTTTTAATGTAGATAGCCTGATTAGCACGAGCACTGCCAATGGCTTCAATCATAATTGCGTTTTCTTGCGATCTTACCGTGTGGGCAGAGACTTGCGTTGTCATTGCCGAGTAATTGGCTTGCTCGCCCTGTGATGCGGGAAAATACAAATAAACGCTAAAAATTATTAGTAACGAAATAATAAATGGAAATAAGGCTTTACCTGATTGTTTAGAGTGCATTGTTTTCATACCTGAAAATAGATTATAAGTATTGTACGAAATCAGGACAAAAAAAGGCGGTTATGTATCTCATTAATTTGTGCGTTAAGCGTAAAAATAACTGATACTTAGTCATTGCGCATATTTAACAGTAATAATGGGAGTTAATTGATGAGCTTTAAAACATCATGCAAACGCTGTTTAACGCTGAGAAAGTTAGCATTGTGGGCTATTATTATGTTTATATTTTATATGGCGTTTTTTCAGTATGGCTAATATAAATAAACAAATACTAAAATACCGAGCGCAAGGCGCTAAAAATGGAATTGAAATATTAGTGGTCGGCAGCATTGGCTTGATTGTTATCATGCTGTTTAATTTATTACGCCCAGGCGAAATAAGTATTATCGAAATTTTTTTAGTAAGTTTATGTATTGCTGCAATTTTAATTGGCTTTTTTAAAACACAAGAACCTTTTTATAGTATTATTTTAACTGAGCAGCAATTAATATATCAGCATAAGTATGGACAATGGCATTTACACCCAGAGAATTTGCACCATTGTGGTATACCTAAGGTTGATAATGGTATTGATTACCTTGAGCTTAATGCGATTGGTATTAAGTTAAATGATATAGATTCATTCTTGTCTGCTTTAGCTCCAAGAATTGCGGGTAAATTGTTGATAGAGCAGCGACATTTCTTTATGCAAGTTGTTCAGAAAAATTGCAAAAATGGGCATTGCCCATCAGAATGGTTAGTTGAAGATAATAAATATAGGTCAAAAAAAGGAATTGACTATAATGGGCTCATAGCGATGTTTGCTAATAGGGCTAAACATCTTCAGCTTTTAACAGGGTATGACTTACTGTTACCAGCGAGTGTAATAGAAAGTGATATTTGGGAATTTAGCGCAAATTTAAATAAATGGAAGCGCGATCCCTCTCAGTTTATAAAGTCGCAGTGTGAATAATAATATAAGCACTCACTGCGGGATTAGGAATAACGATGAGCCAAGACAGATCTTTCATTAAAAGTGGTCGAAACACCATAATACATAAAAACAGAAAACTAGATTTAGTGATTGTTAATGGTGAGACTCACCCTAAAATTAAAGTAACAGGTAATGGTCTTGAGCCATTTAAAGAAGAACTGCCAAAAAACCGCCGAGATGCAAAAGAGCGTTACCTCGACGTTGTTTATATTACTAGTGCTGATGTATTTAGCGAAGAAAAACAATTGTTGTTTATTCAATCCTTAGATGGCCGCGAATATAAAGTAGATTACAGTAAAGTTGGCACTAAATTATTTGTTCGTATTCATCAAGATAGCTATTTATAATTTATAATGGCATTTTTTTTGCTTAATAGTTTTATTAGATAATTTTAAGACAAAAAGGTGCTGAGTATGAGAGCAATTTCGTTAATACCACTTATGTCATGCTTGCTTTTGGCTGCATGCGGAGGGGGAGGTGGTGCTGATAACAGTGATATAAAAACATCAGTATTTGCAGGTAACGATCTTCAAGTTGTAGAAAAATCAGAGTTTACTATTTCTGCAAAAGGCTCTCCTGCAGATGGTACATTTACTTGGCAGCGTGTAAGTGGCCCTATTATAGATGTGTTTCCGCTTGAAGGGGCTGAACAAACCATTACTGCACCAGATGTAAAGTCTGACAGTGAACTGGTATTAAGAGTTAGCTATCAAACCTCAGATGGCAGTTTAGTGAGTGACGACTTGAGTGTTTTCATTGCCTCTAATAATCAGCTTCCTCTTGCTGTTGTTACTCAAGTTGCTCCTGCAAACTTGCCCTCAGTTTATAAGGATACTGTAACCCTTAGTGGTTTAACTTCCACAGACCCCGATGAAAATGGCGAAATTAGCAGTTATTTGTGGCAATTATTGTCAGGGCCGGATTTAACAATTGATAGCTATACCAATCCAACGCTTAGTTTTCCTCATCCATTATTAGAAAATAACACCAACTTAAAATGGCAGCTCACCGTAACAGATGATGAGGGCGGAGTATCTGCATCACAATTTGATATGACCCTTAATAAAACAGCTCAAGTGATTATTGCCGATGCAGGCGCTAATCAAACAGTAGAAGAGTTTGATAAGGTTATTTTAGATGCCACAGCCAGTGAAGCGGCAACTCAATCTTATCAATGTATGTGGCAACAACTTACCGGTAATACAGAAACCCTGATTGAACCGAAGTCATGTACTGCCAGCTTTTTTGCCTCTGATATTGATTTAAATGCAACGCTTAGCTTTGAAGTACAAGTTATGGACTTAAAAGGGCGCACCGACACAGATACCGTATTTATTGATGTAACACCCAAAGCGCTTGGGTTAATAAATGATACAGGGGTAGGAGAGTGTTATAACAATACTCAGCGAATTAATTGTAATAATGATGAATTTCCAGCTCAAGATGCTGATCTTGGGCGCGATAGTTTTGCCAATCGTTTAGGTAAAGTGGGTAAAGGGAATCTGGCTTTTGATTACACCAAACTTAATGAGTTTGCCGATGAGCTTCTCGATGATGCGCAAAACTTTAGCTGTATTCGTGATAATACTACCGGCCTTGTTTGGGAAGTGAAAAGCCCTTATTCCGGTGTGTTACCAAATACTTCGTTGCGTGATGGACAAAACCGTTATATTTGGCAAGGTACAGTAAATAGCGGCGATGTAAATGGTAGCGCTAATACCACATGCCCGAGCGATACTGATTGTGGATTACAAACCTATATTGATGAAGTTAATGCGCTTGATTTTTGTGGCGGCAGTAACTGGCGTTTACCCACTTATACTGAACTTTTAGGTTTAATTGATTACGGTAAACAAGGGCAAAACGTATTGATAGATACTGCATTTTTCCCTAATACACCATCGACTAACAGTGTAGGGCATTTACGCTACTGGACTTCGCAAACGGCTGTTGATGGTGCCAGTTTATCTCAGGCTTACACTATCGATATGATGGATGGCAACGACTTAGCCTATCCAAAAGATAATGCCGCTTATGTGCGCTTAGTTAGAAATCGTTAAGGTGATTATTATGAAATTAATTAAAGTCTCTATGTTATTAGCCTTAGGATTAAGTCAGTCACTTGCAGCGCAGCAGTGTTATCAGGAAGTCGCGACTAGCGATGATACCGACCGATTTGTGATTAATATTGATGGCACTGTATCAGATACTAAAACAGGGCTAATGTGGCAGCGCTGTAACTATGGTCAAGTTTATAATAGCGAAACAACTAGCTGCGATGGCGATACTCAACCATTAAATTGGCAAGCTTCACTTAAAGGCGCACTTAATGACACCACGGCAAATTATAACGACTGGCAAGTGCCGAGTATTAAAGAGTTAGCTAGTATAGTAGATCACCGTTGTACCGATCCAAGTATTAATGCGGGTATTTTTTTAGCAACGCAGTCGCAAAATTATTGGTCTAATACCTCGGGTATTAGCAATATAAATTCGGCATGGGTTTATCAGTTTGCAAGTGGTTTAAATAGCTTACATGCTAAAACAAGTAACGTATATTTACGCCTAGTACGCTATGAGAAGTAGTTAATTAATATATTAGCGAATCTAAAAATACTCTTTTATTTACGGTTAGCTTTTTTATTTACACTATTTTAATAATAAAGCCTGGTTGTAGTTGTCACCCAGGCTATTTTTTTGCCATTATAGGCCGTGAATTAACGACCAAGGACTATAAAGGTGTATTTAAGCTATTTTGGTTTACAAGAAAAGCCATTCTCAATTTCGCCTAATCCCCACTACTTATTTTTAAGTGAACGCCACAAAGAAGCATTAGCACACCTTACCTATGGACTAGGTGAAGACGGTGGCTTTGTGCTGTTAACTGGTGAAGTGGGGACGGGTAAAACCACCATAACACGTAGTATGTTAGAGCGACTGCCTGAAAATACCCAAGTAGCCATGATCCATAATCCTGCGTTATCAGAACTTGAACTGTTAGCCAGTATTTGCGATGAATTACAAATAACTTACGACGCCAAAAATGCCACGCTGAAGAGTCTAACGGATGTGATTAAAAAGCACCTTGAGTTTAATAATAAAGCGGGGGGGCATACTATTTTAATTATTGATGAAGCACAGTTGCTTGCCCCCGATGTGCTTGAACAACTTCGGTTATTAACCAATATCGAAACCGACCATAAAAAGTTATTACAAATAGTATTAGTAGGGCAGCCTGAGTTACAGCTACTTCTAAAGCGAAATGAGTTAAGACAGCTGGCACAGCGTATTACAGCTAGGTATCACTTGTTAGCGCTAACACCAGGGCAAACCATTGCTTATATTGAACATCGGCTACATATTGCAGGTTGTGACAAGAAAATATTTTCAATGGAAGCGATGCAAATGGTGCATCAGCTAACTGGCGGTGTGCCACGATTAATGAATCTGGTGTGTGAACGCGCATTAGTAGGGGCATTTTCTAAACAACAAGAAATTGTTGGCAGTGATATTGTTAAGCAAGCGGCGAGTGAATCTTTACCTATCGACTTTATTGCCACAAATAATAAGGTGAGTAAAACAGGTTCGATTTGGCCCTATAGCGCTGCTGCGTTAATGCTTTTTGGTGCAGGAATTGGCCTGTCATTTATTCTTTAGTTAGGTGATTCATGTCTTATTTATTAGATGCGTTAAAGCAGTCAAAGCACGATACCATGAGCGCAGAGCAATATGACTTGCAAGCGCAACAATTAAAACAACAACATCAGTTGATGACCTATCGTCGAATTAGTTTTTTACTCGCCGGAAGTTTATTGGCGACGGGTATATTGACCAGTGGCTTTTTTGTCGGTAAGTGGCTGCAACAAGAAAATGTAGCCGTAAAAAATGAGGTTGTTCAAAATGACCTTAGTCAAAAAGACTCAGCAGTAGTAGAAAAACCAACAAGCCCAGAGGAAGTACAAAAAACGGTTGCTCAAGAAGTAACAACCCCTCAAGCGCCCCTTGTTACAACTGCGCCTAACAATTCTGTGCCACTGGCAGGGCAATTGGTTTATGTACAAACCCCAACGGGTGTACAGCAAATGTTGCTTACGCCACAAGGGCAATATTTACCTATGAGCGTTAATCAAACGTCTCAAGGGCAAACGCAAAATTTCTCGGCGCAGAGTAACGTTTCATCTAGTTTTAAATCACCGAGCAGCCAACCGAAAAGCGTACCAACTCAATCAACGAAAAGCACACTCAGTGCCGATGAGTTGAGTAAATACAAAGTGTTAGGTAAACCACTTAATCAAAATGTGCCTGCTCAGCCAGAATCAACCGCTGAACTAGATACGGTTCCCGACACGCTGAAAAATGCGTTTGCGCAAGCCGTTAATGACACAGAGACAACAACCGACTACGAAGTAACTCAAGGCTCTCGTCATTCATCACGGGTACAACCCGTTGAGCTACTGCCTGATGGCCTACAAAGTATGTTGCCAAGCATTAAATATCAGGCACATATTTATTCGTCGACAGCAGATAAGCGCTGGATAAAACTCAATGGCAGAGAGCTATATGAAGGGGAGTCTATTGGTGCATTGAGGGTGCTAGAAATAGCACCGGATCAGAGCGTACTTGATTTTGATGGCTATGAATTTAGCTTAAAAGCCCTGCAAGATTGGCCACAATAGTGGCCAATTAACTAAAGATAGAGTGCTTATAAAAACCCTCTAAATCTATATTATATTCTTTGGGTTTCACTGCTGATTCAAGCGTGTCTTGTGTTCTTTTGCTTGATAAGTCAATATCTTGAACTTCAGTGTAACGCCCATGTTTGGCATTAAAAAACGTTTTTACGACTGGTTTTAATGGTGTTGCAGGGTTACTTTGGGTAACCAGCCCCACTTTTTGGCTGGAAAGTTTTACCAGCGTGCCCACAGGGTGAATACCAATACATTGAATAAATTTATTAAGTAGCACGCCATCAAAGCTATCTGGGCAACCTTGTTTTAATATTTTAAACGCCTTAATTGGCTCCATACCCGCTTTATAAACCCGTTCAGCAGTTAATGCATCATATACATCAACAATAGAGGCCATACGAACGTATTGGCTTATTTCATCGCCTTTCTTACCAAAGGGGTAGCCTTTACCATCTAAGCGCTCATGGTGCATACCTGCGATATCAACAGCAATCCCCGTTAACCCTGCGTCTTCTAGTATTTCTTTGCTAAAGCGCGCATGGTTTTGCATCACTTTAAATTCTTCGTCACTGTAGCGACCTGGTTTGTTGAGAATCGCGTCAGGTATTTTTATTTTTCCCATATCATGCAATAGGGCACCTGTTGCAAGTTCTTCAATGATTGGTTTTTCAATATTGAGATGTTTTGCAAAAATACTCATTAAAATAGACACATTTATCGAGTGCTCTAATAAATAGGCATCTTTTTGGCGCATTTGCGTAATGCACGCCAGCGCATCTTGATTTCTAAATACGGAGTCAATAAACCCGCTAGCCAGCTCCCTAAAAGGAGCAACATCAACAGTGCGGCCAGATTCTATATCGCCAAATGCTTTGGTTTGTAAGTTTTTTGCTTCATCATAAAGCTTTTTAGCTTTACTCATTTCTTGCTCAGCGCTGTGGGTTATTAACCATGGATCGCGCTGTTTGATTTCGTGCTTAGTAGCAGGCGTTGGTTGTGTTTCAGATTCTTCAGAGGTGAGCATTTTATTAGGATCGATTTCAACCTCTAAAATGCCAGATTTTATTAATTTATCAATTCCACTTTGAGTTTTAACCCAGCCTTGGTTTTTTATTCTAATATTGCCAGTTTGTTTAATAACTTTTTGTACAAACATACCAGGCTTTAGCTGTGTAGTAGGAATGGTTTTCAAAATGAACTCTAATTAACAAGTATGATTAGAGAAAGTAACAAATAAATTCATATTTAGAAATAAAAAAAGGCATCAAATTGATGCCTTTTTAATTAAATGATGACTATTTTCTATTCATCATCTTCAACAAGCGTCATTAACGAGGTGTTACCGCCTGATGCCGTTGTATCGATACTGATTGTTTTTTCAGTAATAAGGCGCTTAATTAGCGTGTCGTAATACTCTGAGCTGATCACTGGCAGTATTGCGCCTTTACGTTGTGCAAGCTGTTGGCTGAAGTAGCCTAAGCGAGAAGAACGTGCAGCAACTACCGCACCCGCTAGGTGAGGGTGTGCCAATATAGCTTGTAACTGGTTTGGTTTAGCTACTTGGAATACACCTTCAGCAACGCCGGTTGCAATAAACTTATCTCTAAAAGCAACCGCTTCATCATAAAATATTTCAGATGCTACCGTTATTACTGTGTTACCAGCAGCAAGCGCGGTAATAATCGATAGTGCCCAAAAGTTAAATGAGGTGCTTTTATCTGCGTAACAAACCACACAACCACGAGCTTCAAGGTGAAGTGTATTCGACTCACCTGTTGGCCCTGGCAATGTTGTATATTTACGCATGTGCTTTTCTAAGCGGTTTAACTGAGCACGTGCATCGGCAAGTGTTAACGCTAAATCGTCTGCAAGGTCATCAATAATTTCAACGGTTGCTACTTTCGCTAATAACTGACGTACCGCAGAAACACGATCATTCAGTGGCGTTGCACGCCAGATTTTTTCATCGCGCATAGAGTTAACCATCAGCTTTTCTACTTGCTCATTTGCGCCACTGTAGTGGTGTAAATCAAGCTCATCTGGCGTTAGGTTAGTCATTTGTACGTTATCTGGTGAAGCTTTTTCTTTTATTAGGCGTTGTAGGTAGTTTGGTCCACCGGCTTTAGGGCCAGTACCAGAGAGTCCACGGCCACCAAACGGTTGCACGCCAACAATGGCACCAATCATATTACGGTTGATGTATACGTTACCTGCACGCGACATTTTCGCTAAATGTTCACAGCGCTCTTCAATGCGAGAATGAATACCCATTGTTAAGCCGTAACCCGTGTTGTTGATTTGGTCGACAACACTATCAAGCTCACTCGATTTAAAGCGGATAACATGCACACACGGGCCAAATACTTCACGTTTCAATACCGATAAGTCTTTAATTTCGTATAAACGTGGTGCAAAGAAAAATGCGCCATTTTCGCTGTTATCAGGAATTTTACACTCATAGTGAAGTGTTGCATTACCCTTGAGGTATTCAACATGGTCGTTGAGTGTTTTAAGCGCTTTTTCATCTATTACTGGGCCTACGTCTGTAGAGAGTAATGATGGGTCGCCAATATGCAACTCAGCAAGTGCGCCTTTAAGCATATCGATAATGCCATCAGCTACGTCTTCTTGAATAAAGAGTACGCGTAATGCTGAACAACGTTGACCCGCACTTTGGAAACCAGAACTGATAACATCATCAACAACTTGCTCAGGAAGCGCTGTTGAGTCAACAATCATACAGTTTTGGCCGCCAGTCTCTGCAATTAAAGGCACCTGAATATCGTTACGTGCTGCTAATGTTTGCGAGATAAGCGTGCCCGTTTCAGTTGAACCAGTAAACATAACAGCTTGAATACGCTCATCAGGAACAATGGTTTTACCTACTTCGCTACCGCGAGCAATGACAGGTTGTACAACGTGCTCAGGTAAACCAACTGATAGCATTAATTCAATGGCACGTAGTGCGATTAAGCTGGTTTGCTCTGCTGGTTTTGCAATAACCGTGTTACCAGTAACAATGGCTGCTGCAACTTGACCCAAGAAAATAGCGAGCGGGAAGTTCCATGGGCTAATACATAAAATAACACCACGGGCTTCAAAGCGTTCATCTTGCGCAAGCTCTTCTGCACGGGCTGCGTAGTAACGACAAAAATCAACGGCTTCACGTACTTCATCAATACCATCTTGTGCTACTTTACCTGCTTCTTTAATACAGATAGCAACAAGCTCATCGTGATGGCGCTCTAAAATATCAGCAACGCGACGCAACAAATTGGCGCGCTCTTTTACCGGTGTTTGTGACCATGATTCAAATGCGGTTTCAGCGTTGGCTAGCAACACTTTCATTTCATCGCTATTTTGTAATTTTATATGGCCAATAATTTCTTTATGGTTTGCAGGGTTTTTAACTGCCAGCGCGCCCTCTGGTACTTGACTTTCATTAATTAAGTGCTCTTCAAACCAAGTGTCTAAATTTTCTTTAAACGGGGTGATCACGTTAATATCAGTTAAGTCCATACCTTTTGAATTGGCACGTTCTTCACCGTATAAATCAATTGGCATTTTTATCTGTGTGTTGTATTTATTACGTAAACCTT
Organism: Pseudoalteromonas sp. BSi20439; assembly: GCF_000241165.1. NCBI lineage: Bacteria > Pseudomonadati > Pseudomonadota > Gammaproteobacteria > Alteromonadales > Pseudoalteromonadaceae > Pseudoalteromonas > Pseudoalteromonas sp. BSi20439. The sequence goes on along the minus strand of NZ_BADW01000090.1, from coordinate 2,200 downwards.
GCAGTGTTTCAACAGGATCTGGCAATAATGCTTCAACCGGTTGTGTGGTATCTACAATGGCATTTACAAATGACGAGTTAGCGCCGTTTTCTAGTAAACGACGCACAAGGTAAGCAAGCAGGTCTTCGTGTTGGCCGACCGGTGCGTATACGCGGCACTGAATTTTTTCTTCATCAACGATTTGGTCAAATAAAGATTCACCCATACCGTGAAGACGTTGGAATTCAAAACCTTGGTTATCACCTTTGGCTACTTCTAAAATAGTCGCTGCAGTGTAGGCGTTGTGTGTTGCAAATTGCGGGTAAAGTACATCACGTGCTTCAAGCATTTTAATCGCACACGCTTTATATGATACATCCGTGGTTGCTTTACGGGTAAACACCGGGAAGTAATCTAAACCATTTTGTTGTGTGGTTTTGATTTCTGTATCCCAGTATGCGCCTTTTACTAAACGCACCATCATTTTACGACCCACACGGGTTGCTAGGTCGGTCAGCCATTCAATAACAAAAATAGCGCGTTTTTGATAAGCCTGAACCGCTAAACCAAAACCTTGCCAATCGCCTAAATCGTCATCGCTAAATACTGCCTCAATAACATCAAGAGAAATATCTAAACGGTCAGCTTCTTCAGCATCAACAGTAAACCCGATGTCGTATTTTTTAGCGGCAAGTGCAAGTTCTTTTAGTTTTGGAACGATTTCTTCCATTACGCGTTCTTTATGAGTGAACTCATAACGCGGATGAATAGCCGATAACTTTACAGAAATACCCGGGCTTTTAATCGGGCCACGACCATTCGCCGCTTTACCGATAGCATGAATCGCATTCATGTAGCTATCAAAGTAACGCTTAGCGTCTTTCATTGTGCGAGCGCCTTCACCTAGCATATCGTATGAATATACATAGCCTTTTTGCTCTTTTTCAGCAGCGCGCTCAATTGCTTCGTTAATGGTACGACCCATTACGAATTGCTTACCCATTATCTTCATCGCGAAGTTAACAGATTTACGGATAACAGGCTCGCCTAAACGACCAATTGTTTTTTTAAGTATGCCAAACTGCTGCTCTTTCGTTTTGTCGTTATAGTTAACCATTTTACCGGTTACTAATAATCCCCAAGACGAGGCATTAACGAATAAAGAATCACTACTACCTAAGTGAGAGCTCCAATCGCCATTTGCTAATTTATCACGTATTAATGTTTCTTGAGTTGCTTTATCAGGAACGCGAAGCAGTGCTTCGGCTAAACACATTAATACCACACCTTCTTCACTCGATAGTGAAAATTCATTTAATAGCGCATCAACACCGCTTTGACCATCTTGGTCTTTACGAATGTTTAAAACTATTTGGCGAGCTCTTTCCCATGCACGGCTTCGTGCTTTAACACCGACTTCTGCAAGTGGTAAAATGTGATCAATAACCGCATTTTCATCAATACGGTAAAAGTCACGGATCTTTTGTCTGATCGGACAAGTCGTTGTTAAATCGCCATTGAATAACATAAGCAACCCTCAGGAGTGTTAAGACTTAGGATAATTGTTAATTATCGCTAAATGTTGTTGGTGTAAAGCGTGCATTCTAATTAAAATCCAGCAGAATATGCTGGTTAATTTTGCCGTTTTACGATAATTTACAGGGCATATTATTAACTTATCCATATAAAATACTGATATGACTAATCCGAATAGATTACGCCTGCTTGATCGTATCGATATATCAATTTTAGACGTTTTGCAGCGCAATGGTAGAATTTCAAATGTTAACCTCGCAAAGCAGGTTAATTTAAGCCCCAGTCCCTGTTTAGATAGGGTTAAACGTTTAGAGCAAGAGGGCTATATTGAGGGTTACTTCGCCAAGCTAAGTGAGGAAAAACTTAACCAAAGCTTAGTGGCCCACGTACAGGTATCGTTAGTCACCTCAAATACAGCGGTATTTAAAGTATTTCGTGAGCATATTCTTAAAATTAAGCAGGTTGTTGAATGTGATATGGTAGCCGGTGGCTATGACTACTTATTAAAAATTCGCGTTTCCAACATGGACGAATACAGAGAAGTATTAGGTGATTTGGTTGATATCCCAGGAGTCGGAACTCATCACACGTACATGGTGATAGAAAAAATCAAACAAGATACTGGACTGCGTTTAGATATGTAATGCAGAGTGTTTTATTAAAAATAAACTATAGCAGGCATAAA
>NZ_BADW01000091.1:0-27591 GCF_000241165.1 Pseudoalteromonas sp. BSi20439 | reverse complement strand
TTTTAATCTGCGAAGGTCATCAGACCCTTGTTAATGCATTTTTTACTATTAATTTAAAGACGATCGGTCTAAAAGGAAATCTAATGAGCAATCCTATTAAAGCTATTGTTATAGATAAGCAAGACGACAACTACAGTGCCAATTTAAGCAGCATAAACAGTGATGATTTACCAAACGAAAATGTATTAATTGACGTACTGTACAGCACCCTAAATTACAAAGATGGCTTAGCCATTACTGGCAAAGGTCCTGTAGTTCGCAGCTTTCCTATGGTACCTGGCATTGATTTAGTGGGTACAGTTACTAACAGCGACAGTGAAGAATTTAAAGCTGGCGATAAGGTGATTTTAAATGGCTTTGGTGTTGGCGAAAAACATTGGGGTGGCCTAGCCCAAAAAGCGGCTCTTAGCAGCGATTGGTTAATTCCCCTACCCGCCAACTTATCAGCTAAACAAGCTATGCAAATTGGTACTGCCGGTTACACAGCAATGTTGAGCGTGATTGCCCTTGAAAAACAAGGGATCACCCCTGACTCAGGTGAAGTGTTAGTCACCGGTGCCAATGGTGGCGTAGGCAGTTTTGCTATTTATTTACTAAGCCAGCTAGGTTATCAAGTAACCGCAGCAACAGGTCGCATGGAACAAGCTGACTATTTAAAATCATTAGGTGCAACTAATGTAATTGATAGGAACGAGTTTTCAAACCCAGGTAAACCACTGCAAAAAGAACGCTTTGCTGCTGCCATTGATTCTGTAGGTAGTCACACACTTGCTAATATTTGTGCCTCACTTAAATACGGTGGCGTAGTAACAGCTTGTGGGCTTGCACAAGGTATGGATTTGCCAGCGTCTGTTGCGCCATTTATTTTACGTGGTATTTCTTTAATGGGTATTGATAGCGTAATGCGCCCTAAAGCGGACCGTGTTGAAGCATGGGATCGTTTAGCATCCCTAGTTAGTAGCGATTACTTAGATAAAATTTCGACCGAAATCACACTTGATCAAGTTATTGAAAATGCTGAACAGCTCATGCAGGGCCAAATTCGTGGTCGTGTTGTGGTTAATTGTCAAAGTTAAGCATTTTTGCTATTAAACTCTCGTTATTAAATTTATAATACTGGCCGTATTTTTAATAACGAGAGAACACCTATGAGCAACCAAGAACTTTTCAGTAATAACCCACTGCAAGGCGTTAAATTAGAGCAAGTGGTTGAAGAACTGGTTGAGCAATATGGGTGGGAACTCCTGCATGCCTACTTACAACTCAACTGCTTTAAAAATAATCCTGACATTAAGTCAGCAGTTAAATTTTTACGTAAAACCGAGTGGGCACAACAAAAAGTAGATAATTTCTATTTGTACCGCCTAAAAAACTTACCACGCCCAGATGACGTACAATACGAACTGCCTCCACGAGACCGTATTATTCCTGAAGGCGATAAACCAGGTGAGCCTTGCGAGTTAAGCTTTTCTGATGCAAAACGTATTCAAGAAAAAAAAGCAGCCAAACAACGTGCCCGTACTCGTAAGCAACGTTCAAATTCAAGTAACCCTTGGGGTAACTAAGCTGATTTCATAAAAGAGCTAACTTTATTGTTAGCTTTTTTGTGCTTAATGAGAAAATTAATACCCTCGATGTTTCCAAAAGTCGTCTTCAGTTTTGGTTTTTTCATTGATTAGATTAAATGTCTTATCAGCAATGATTTTACCTGCTAAAGATAAGGTCATGCGCCAGTCACCTACTTTATCTTCTATAGGCTCCCATACCGTATCCCCTAAATAAAACGACCAATCGTTATCTTTAACGTATACATTCCCCTCAAAAGGCTGCATCACTTCGCCATCGGAATCTATAATACCGGGGTGATAAATACAATAATGTAGCTTTTCGCCTTTGGCTTTTTTAATATTTACTATTAGGCCAAATTCCACATCAATACACGCGGTTACCTTTGTGGTGAATTGCGTGATTTGTGGTAACGATTTACTGGCTTTGTCCCAGTGGGTATATATACCGTAACTTTCTAATGTAATTTGTGGTTTAGATTTTGCCATTTAACTTTCTATTTTTTCTTTCTATTGTTAAGCCACCAGCCTCAGCGAGTGATTTATTAATTAAGTAGTTGTTTTGGATTTTTAGGATAATAATTGCTGGGTTGCTGCTCGCATAAACTAAACTCGCGAGTATTTTTATACGGCAACTTCATAAAACCAGCTACCCCCACATCAGTTATATTAACCGCGTACTGCATGAGTTTATTTAGCAAACGTTTAAATTCAACTTCTTTACTAGCATCGAGTAATCGATAGTAATGGTGAATCTTCATCCTATCAGGTAGCGCTTCAAAAATAATACAACCCGTATGATGTATCTGGTTTAGCTCAAATACACATTTAATCACCTTTTTAGGCAGTTGCAGTTGTTCATCGGGATCTTTACCATCTTCAAAATAGGAATGCGGACGGGTTACATCGCTGGCTTTTACATTAACCACTTCATAGTCAAGCTCAGGTAACTGGTTAAATTTAAACGCACCGGTACCATCGCGCTCTAACTGAATCGTTTTACGGGCATCAAATAAACAACACTTAAATAAGCCCTTTTGACTAATCGCTTGCGCAAGCATCACTGTATTGTTTACCGCATCAGTAAATGCGGTTGCTAAAGCTTCATCGTGCATAATAAGTGATGACTCAACATACAAAGAATCATCTTTCCAATGAAAACTCAGCCCCCCTACTACTGGGTATTTCGCTAAGCGACTAATTGACGCTAAAAACGCTTTTTCGGTATCCCCAGTATCAAACAAAAATTCTTTGTAATACCTATCTAACTGGGCATCGTTTACATCGAGTAGTTGTTGTTTATGATCGGCTTGGCGTAAAAACTGTTTTCGCGAACTATATACAACGGTTTCGGGCTCAGGATCTTGGCTAAACCAAAAAGGAATGCGTGCTTTAGTGTCTTCCTTTGGTAGCTCTGGTAAAAATGCTTTTGCCATAGTTTCTATGTTACGCATAAAATAGTCGCCGGCTTTATCCCTTACACTACGCTCTTTTGAAAGCATGCCGTCAATTACATTCGCCAGCTCTTTAGGAAGCATTAAACTACTGGCCGGAATAGCCTGAGCGCCAAATCGACAAGACTGAGCCGATGCAAGTGCATACAAAGTTGATGCAACCCCTTGCTCATCAAAACGAGGGGATGACTTTTCGCCAGACATTTGCGCATCACCAATAAAATACACATCACCCATTCGCGCGTTAGTGGTGCTTAAATCACCCGACATTAAATCCATAAAGTTACTGGCAATTGGGTTCCCTTGTTCATCTACTTGAGCATATACCGAGCTTCCCCAATCAACCAATGAAAGCTGCTTGGCATTTTCATCCCACACTAAATTAGAGGGTTTAATATCGCCATGCACAATAGGTTGTGGGCTTAATCCATTTTTTTGATGGCGTAAATCAAGCAGGACGTTTCTTAATTTAACCGCTAAGTTCATTATTTTTGCAGCAGATAGTCGCCCTTGCTTTAGCGATACTTTTTCAAGGTCTTCACCTATTGCACGGGCCATCATTAAAATGCCCTGTTTTTTAACCCGCTCAAAACCGTAAAATTGTGGCACTAACGGATTATCAATTTGAGACAGCATATACGCTTCGTCTTCAAGGCGGTCTCGTACACTTTGCGCCAGCGTAATTCTAGAAAACTTAAACACCCAAGGCAGGCCATGTTCATCATCACCCGCAAATACAAAGCCAAACGCACCCGAACCAATCATTTCAACATTTTTATAGCCAAGTAATGTTAGCTGTTTAATACAAATGTTAAGCCATTGGCGATGCTTTTTAGCGTCATGGTGTGACAGCAAATAAACAGACTGTTCTTCGTTAATATAAAAGTTGCGAATTTCTTTTGCTTTCAATGCAGATTCTCTAGGTTGGTGGTTTAAAGCTGCGTAATGCCTTTATGTTTGATAGTAACGCGACCGTTATTTTTATTAAACCTTTAAGGTCACTTCCATTAGTCAAATTTATATTATTTACTAATGATTTTGACGTATATCGCTGATATTTGCGGTTTCACCGTATCCTACTTACCCATAACAGCCTAAATAGGGTAAAACACCCCTTTAAATTATTCTTAGGTTAAAAAATGAAACGTATTATAAAAGCCTCTTCAATCGCGCTTGCACTGGGTATGTGTATTAATGCACAAGCAGCAGACTTTAACTTTTCTACAAAAGTAGACAACGATGCAAACACGCTGGTTGTATTTTATAGCCAAGATGGCAACAACAGCCAATTTAAAACACTTGATAAACAATTCGATGGCCAATTACAACGTGTTATCGATATAGAAAACTTCACTGGCGATTACGCAAAAGTTGCGCAACTTGTCGCGCCAAGTAAAAGTAACTACAGCCGTATTTTAGTTGTAGGTACAGGTAAAGCAGACGAATTAGATAAAGCAAAAGCGGCTAAGTTAGGTGGTAATATTCATGCTCGCCTAGTTAAAGCTAAAGCAGGCACTGCCAGTGTTATTTTTGATGATGTAACGGGTGCAAATGATAATGCCGCGCTTGCTGCTAATTTTGCCCATGGTGCAAACTTACGCGATCACCGTTTTGAAAACTACAAAAAAGAGCCAAACACTGAAACTGTTAGCTATACGTTTGATGTTGATAACACCAAGCAAACTCGCAAGCTTTACAGCCAATTAGAGAGTATTCAAGCAGGTGTATTTTTAGCACGCGATTTAACCTCAGAAGTGGCTACCGAAATGACGCCGGTTGATTTTGCCAATGCAGCAAAAGAATTAGCTTCGTTAGGTGTTACTATCAAAGTATTAGAGCCAAAAGAGCTAAAAGAGCTAGGCATGGGCGCATTAGAAGCTGTAGGTAGAGGTAGCCAGCAAGGTGCACGTTTAGTGGTAGCTCATTATAAAGGCTCTGACGATGCCCCTATTGCCCTTGTTGGTAAAGGTATTACGTTTGACTCAGGTGGTTACAGCATTAAAACCGGTGCGTCTATCGCACGTATGAAATCAGACATGGCCGGTGCTGCTGCAGTACTTGGTACTGTAAAAGCAATGGCGTTAGCTAAAGCCGATAAAAACGTAGTAGCTGTTATGGGCATGGCAGCTAATATGGTGTCGCAGTTTGCTGTAGCGCCGGGCGATGTTGTTCGTACAGCTGAAGGCTTAAGCGTAGAAATTTTAAATACCGACGCCGAAGGCCGCTTAGTATTAAGTGATGCAATGTGGTATGCACGTGAGCACTACAAGCCAGAGATCATGATTGATGTTGCAACCTTAACGGGTTCTAAAATTCGTGCTGTTGGTAATGAATACGCAGCGGTATTCTCTGATGATGACACGCTAGTATCGCAACTTACCCTTGCAGGTAAACAAGTAAACGAAAACCTATGGCGTTTACCGTTAGGTTATAAAGATATGTTGAAGTCTGACATTGCTGATATAACAAATGTAGGTTCAGGTGGCCCTGGTGCAACCACAGCCGCTACTTTCTTAGAGCATTTTGCTGGTGAAACCCGTTGGGTACATATCGACATCGCTGGTAATGCATTAGTGAAAAAAGGCAAAGATGAGCTTTCACCTGGTGGTACAGGTTTTGGTGTACGTTTACTAAGCGAATGGTTATTAGCTAACTAATCATCATTAATTTGATTAATTAAAAGCGCCAAAATGGTTTACTGTTTTGGCGCTTTTTACATTTTAGCTGGGTTGTTTTATAACTAAAGCATCATAAAATAAAACGTTAAATGGGTTTTATTATTTGATTTTGTTTAATTTATAGGCAAAGATAAAAAATCAAACAGTAACGAGGTCAAAGGAATGAAAATAACCTACCTGCTCTATAGTATTTTTTATTTATCTATTTGTTTTCTTTTTTATTTTGAACAGCTCTCCGCCATTGCCGCAGCAATTATAGTGCTGTTGTCTGGTTTCTTTTATATAAAGCCTGCCACTTCAAAAACAACTCATAACCACGACTCAGCGCCTAAACAAAGCTTCACCAATAAAATTGCGCAAAACATTACAAAAGCCACCTCGCAAAATGCCATAGGGGCTGCTGAAGTATCGTTTTATGTTGATAGCTTATCTAAAGAAATAGACGCCTGTTATAAAGAAAGCGAAACGGTGGGGCTTGCAACCCAAGCGCTGTCTCATAATAGCACTGAGCTCAGCGACAACATGACCACCATAAACCAAGCAATGCTTCAAACCGCCCAAGCATCTAGCACTGCCGATAGTCGCTTACAAACAGCAACCAAACAAATAGAGTCACTGGGCGACTCAATTGATAACGTTGCCTTACAACTCGATATTTTATTAAAAGGCGCAAACGATATACAGAGCATTACCCAAGTTATTCAAAATATTGCAGAGCAAACCAATTTACTGGCGTTAAATGCGGCTATTGAAGCCGCACGCGCAGGTGAACAAGGTCGTGGCTTTGCAGTTGTTGCCGATGAAGTGCGTAACCTTGCAAATAAAACCAACGACGCCACTAAGCAAATTGCCGATATGCTCACTCAAATTAATGCTAACAGCATAAAAACCAATGACGATATGAAACAAGTATCCCAAAACAGTGCCACAGTAAAGTCTGAGCTTGAAACCGTCACTGAATCGTTCATTGCTATTAATCAAGATATTGGCTCATCATCTGCGGCACTAGAGAGCATGCATCAAGGTGTTGCCACATTTCAGCAAGCAACCACACAAATTAATAGCTCAGTAACTAGCATTAGCCATTTACTCGGTGAGGTAACCACTAAGAGCGGTTCGATAGCGCAGCAGGCTTCATCACTGTCATTGGGATCAGAGTTAATTTTTAGAGAACTTGACAGCATAGAGCATGATGCGTTTTTCAAACCCATATTAGAAGAAGCCACAAAAGCGAGTAAAAAAATTAGTGAATGCTTTACCCAGTGGATAGCCAGTAATAAAATTACGCAGCAGCAACTGTTTAGCCAAAGCTATACACCTATTGCTAATACTAAGCCGCCCAAATATTCCACTCATTACGACGCACTATGCGATCAAACATTGCCAGCAATCCAAGAGCCCATACTTGATAGTAAAGAGATAATATTTGCTGGCGCTGTGGATAAAAAAGGGTATTTTCCAACGCATAATAAACGTTTTAGTCAGCCTCTTAGCGGCAACTACGAACAAGATTTAATTAATAATCGCACTAAGCGAATTTTTAATGACCCCACAGGCATTCGCTGCGGTAGCCATACAGAGAGCTTTTTATTACAAACCTATAAGCGCGATACCGGCGAGATATTGCATGATCTATCGGTGCCAATATATGTAAACGGTAAACATTGGGGTGGGTTTAGAATTGGATTTAAAAGTATTAAACATTAAAAAAGGGAGACTCTGTCTCCCTTTTTACTGTTAACTTTTATTATTTAGGCAAACGCATTCGCGATACCGTATTATCAGCCAAAATGTAATGATGAAATAATGCAGCCGCTGCATGTAAGCCTATTACGTAATAACCAACTTCGCCCGCTGTTTCGTGTATTTCTTTAATGGTTTTACCAAGCTCTTTGTTTTCACTTGCCAATGGAGGCAGCTCTAAACCAAAAAATGGCACAGGTTTACCTGCTAAACTCAAAATTAGCCAACCAGCTATAGGCATAGCAAACATAAACACATACAGCGCAATATGAACAAATGTAGCTAATTTATTTTGCCACTTTGCAGGCTCAGGTTGTATAGCAGGTGCTGCGCCACCCACTAAACGCGCAACTACCCTCACACTAACTATAAAGCTAGCACCGATAAACCCAACATAAAGTGCCACATTTTAAAGGCATCACGCGTTTCAGTGCCTTTATCAAATAATTCGCGAAGTTCAATACTACCGTACACAGTCACAATTAAAATAAACATCAACCAATGCAAAGCAACAGAAAGTGTATTGTAATGAGTATCTGTATTTTTAAAATTCATAATACCTCCTAATAAACGCATTAAAGTTAAAAGCTCACTTATGCGTATGAGTACATGTTTACAGGCTAACCTTTAATCACTCACAGTTTAATGATCTGAAACATAAAATGAGTTACTAAGTCAGTTCAATGGTTTAATGATTCTGGAATTTAAGTATTAGTTACAATAACTGAGCAAGCTTAAAATAAACTTAAATAGTAGGCAAAAAAACGACAACCTTAAGTTACGGTTTTAAACAATTAACGTGTTTTAAAAATAATAAACAGCAGCAAATGAAAGAGTATCGAGAACGACGAGTGATTTAGACTAGCCAAAGCTTGAAGAATTGGCTCTTATGATGCCTAAAGTCAAGATTTAACCCATTTGGTTCACCATGCTTGGAACTTCTCGCGCATTTCATCGGTGACGATGCAAGATGAGGCAAGGCAGCCAAAATTGACTAACAGAAGTAGTAAAAAAAGTTAACCGCATTTATCAATTCCTTGTTCGTACAACGCCTCAATCAGCCGACGCGTTAGCGGTCTGCTGGATTGATTTGTTAGCATTTTCCTCGGTTAGTAAACATATACCCAACCAAATAAACCAAACAATTTGTGATACGCCAAATATTTCAGTAAATAGTTTGTCAGGATAAATCGTTGCAATGCCCGCTATGCCTACAAAATATCCGAGATAGTTAAGTGACCGGGGTAATCTGCCCTCTTGTATAGCTGCTACGCTAATCAATAAAACCCAAAGTCCGCCAACTAATTCATTTCCACCACCTATACTTTCTGTTATCACTGAAACGATTATCCACATATCAAGAGCTTTTTCTGGATTTGCATCCATCAGATCGATTGCATGATCAAGCCCGATATTCGAAATCATTCCACTTGCAATCACCAGACCGACCCAAATGCCCCCGAATAGAGATCCAATAGCAATTAAGGGATTAACTTTATGTTTAAGCCTCTCATACATACCAATAACGAGTATGGCCAGAAAAATGCCAAACACCACGTACATTAGAAAATAGATCATTGAAAATAGAAGTTGATTTTCTGCCATGTAAGTCATTTTTTCGACTGGACTACCATCAACCGGATATGACCAAAAAGCCCCAAAATACACAAAGGCTGCTATGTAAATAAGCCCTTGGAAAATTGCTGCGATACCAGCTAGTTTTTGTAGACTCTTCATTTTGCGAAACCCCGTTTGTTGTATTGCTAACGCCTTGCTAAGCAGCAATAAAATAGCTGGCTAAAATAAGCGAGGGACGAGCAAAAGCCAGCTGTTTTTTGTCCGTTTAAGCAACTTGTTAGAGCACCATTACGCTGCATTTTCAGCAGCTTCTTCAATATTATCTTTTGCAACGCTCTCATAGTATTTCTTCGTTAATTCAGATTGTAAAAAATCGTCGTTTAATAGTTTAAGAAATAAGTTTTGAGACTTTTTAGTTTTTAAATCGAATTGCGAGCCATCGGTACTATATTTAAACTTACCTTTTAATGCTGGGTGAGTATTTGTAAAGGATAGTATTTCACGGTTAGGTATTACTGATAAAACAGGTGATTGGCTAGCCGATTTAACTAACTTTCTTGAAAAGGTTATATCATCAAGACGAGATTCAAACACACCACAATCCATTACTAAATCAGATGATTTAATATTCTCTACACCCTGTGTAGCAATGTTTTTAATGGCATCATGGAAACCGAAAAACCTCTCTAATGCTTTTATATCGAGGATATAATATTTACCATTCAATTTAATAAACTGAAACTTAGGATCAATTTTAAGAATATCTTGATCTAGTTTCTGAAACCTATTTGAGCCTCGCATTTTAGTAAGGCTAAAGCCACTATCTTTTTGTAATAATGTTATTGGGTAGTGATGTTTATAAATGGCAAGTTGAACGTCTTGATTACCAATTAGAATAAGCACACCTTCAAGTTGCTTTAATGAGTCATCACTAAATGAGAAAGGATCAAATTTTTCACTTTCAATTATTTTTTTTAAGTTCGAAAGTTCATCTGGGATATCATCTAAATCATATTAGTATAAAGCATTTTTTCGATCATCTGCACTTGATATTGGAATAAATGACAGATCATCATTAAGGAGAATATTACTACTCAATGACTCCGTAAACATTTCTGCCAATTTTGTCTGATCTGCTTCATTAATATCAACAGATTTAACACACATGCCTTCATCGCCATCTAAAAGAAAGAAAAATTCAGCAGAACATCCTTTCGCTGTTATAACCGATGAAATTTCTTCCTTTAAGTTTTCAATAGTCATTCGACTTTCCTCGCAAAATATACTTTGTCATCTAAATCTAGGGTTTTTAATTGATCAAGCTCACTCAACCTGTCTTTTGTTATTACAACAATATTTTCTTTTATACCGGTTCTTGTTTTAATCGTAACTTTGTATAACCTAAATCCTAAAACAGCAAGAGTCGGGTTGGCATAAAACTTATCAGTTTTTACATAAATAATACCGATGACAATTAACAAAAACGCTAAAGCTATCAAATATCTTGTACTTGTCAGGTTAAAGCAGATTAAAGGGATTATATAAGTGGTTAGAAATGTAAGGTGCTCGTAATTCAGATCTTCTATATCTACAATTTCAACAGGTAATTTTTTACTACCTGAAACCCTGTAATCAAAGCGGTAATAAAAAATAACCCCAAATAAAACCAACAGCAAAGAAATAGCAGGAACTATGTTCTTTTTAATAACGTCCCAAAACCCTACGAATTGGCAGTTATCACCAAAGCACATAGGAATATCTACTGTGATCACAATGATTAAGAAAAAAAGAAACCAAAGTGACATTATGTATAATTCGAATTTGTCCCAAATTTCACCAAACTTCATATGTTCATCCATGCTTGATTACTGGTGCTCTAACAGGTTATTGAACACCACTTTGGGGAGTTATAGCACCCCAAAACGGCGTATATTACATTGCTCAATAATTCCACTAAATAACTTCAATGTAAACAAGTTATTACGCAAGTTATAAAATTATCGTTGTTAAAATACACCAAAACGACTTTTAATAATGTTATTAGACAAAACACCACTTACTGTTTATATATACAGCACTCCTTTTTAAGTTAAATATCGTTTATGAAATCTCTGTTTCTAACCATGATTAAATTATAACTCTCCGATTTAAAACAAAAAAGCACAGCTCAAAGAGCTGTGCTTTCAATAAGTAAATTAGAGCTGACAAGTTATAAACGTATGCCGCCGTCTATCTCTACTACACGGCCAGTGAAAAAGTCGTTTTCGATAATATACTGAGCAGTATGGGCTATTTCAGCGGTTTCACCTAACCGTCCTACTGGTGTTACAGCAAGCATGCGCTGTTTGGCTTCTGGCTTCATTACATCGGTCATCGCGGTGCTAATAACACCTGGGGCAATGGCGCCAACGCGGATACCAAAGCGGCCAAGCTCTTTAGCCCATGTAGTGGTGAGTGCCACAACACCCGCTTTTGAGGCGGCATAGTTAGTTTGGCCAATATTACCCGCACGCGCTACGCTCGACATATTTACAATTACGCCGCCTTTGCCTGATTCAATCATGTGGCTTGCCGCTTCGCGCCCTGCTAAAAATACGCCTGTTAGGTTAACGTCAATCACTGATTGAAATTGATCAAGCGACATTTTTTTAACCACTTTGCCGTCTTTGGCTTTTATAAACATGCCATCGCGTAAAATGCCGGCGTTATTAATTAATACCCCAATGTGACCAAAGTCACTGTTAATGGTATTAAATACGTCTTCAACTTCGCTCTCAACGGTTACATTAGCGCTGTAGCCTTTAATAGTGCCTGTTACGCCTGCTAATGCAGATAGTTGCTCGGTTGCTTCATTTAATTGGGCTTGCGCCATATCAATTAAGGCAATATTAGCGCCCATTAAGGCAAACTTTTGCGCCATTGCAAAACCTAAGCCTTGTGCGCCACCGGTAATAACTACGGTATTATTTTTTATTTCCACGATACTTTCCTACTTCGAAAACAATTTAAAAATGGCACTAAAATCATCACTGCCTGCACCTTGGTGCTGCATCATAGTGTATAAATTTTTAGCCATTGAGCCCATTGGCGTCAGTGAATTACTTTGTTGCGCTGCTTCCATAGCAAGGCCTAAGTCTTTAGCCATTAAATCGACCATAAAGCCAGGTTTATAGTCGTTACTAGCTGGTGCGGTTTCCATAACACCTGGGCAGGGGTTATAAAGTTCTAACGTCCAGTTACGACCCGAACTTGCGCTCATTATGTCGCTGAGTACTTTTGCGTCGAGGCCGTTATTAATCCCCATTTGAATAGCTTCACTGGTACCCGCCATTAAAATACTCAACAGCATATTGTTACATATTTTAGCAACTTGCCCTGCACCAATATCACCAGCATGGAATATGTTTTTACCCATATCGACTAATACAGAATTCGCTTTATCGAATGCAGTTTGCTCACCACCAACAATAAAGGTCAGCGTTCCTGCCGTTGCCCCTGCTACACCACCCGATACCGGTGCATCAACAAACGCAATGCCTTGCTCGCCAAGGGCATGGCCTACATCACGAGCCGATTGTGCATCTATGGTTGAACAATCAATCACTAAGGTACTTTTACTCAGTACTTTAATTAAACCCGATTGCTCGTCTGTGCCTAAATAAAGTGATTTAACATGTTTGCTTGCCGGTAGCATGCTAATTAGCACATCAGCCTCGTGCGCACAGTCACTTGCGCTTTGCGCCGCACTAGCCCCATGATTCACAAGATCTTTAACGGCCTCTGCACTTAAGTCAAACACGCGCACACTGTGGCCAGCTTTAACTAAGTTTGCTGCCATTGGGCCGCCCATGTTTCCTAAACCAATAAATCCTATATTAAGTTTACTCATCGCTTTACCCTTGTAAATTTAGTTGTGAAAAGTACGGCTCTAGCGGATGTTGCTCGCCAAAGCGATTTACAAAAAAGCTCTCTACTACTTCGCTTGGCACATTAGCTAAGGTTTTAAACTGCCACTGTGGCGTACCGTCTTTATCGATTAGTAAGGCTCGTACACCTTCTTGAAACTCGCCCACTTCGCCAGCACGAACCGACATACCTAATTCCATTTTAAAACACTCAGCTAAGTTTTTGCCTTTGCTGTGTTTAAGCTGCTCACTCACTAAAGCACAACTTAATGGACAACCATGCGCCAACGATTTTTGTGCACGTTGTAGCCATTTGTCATCTGTGGTTAGATTTAAAATGTAATCGACCTGCTGCTGTAACGTGTCAAACTCGCCTAACTTTTGAATTAGCGATAAGTTTGCTTTTAAATTACCTCTTGGCATACGGCTAGAGTTGTTATCTAACTCAATAAGCAAGTTACTTAGCTTGTCGTGGTTTAAACTTGCTGTTTTACCCCATTTAGTATTGAGTAACGTTTCAACAAGCTCTGGGTATTTATCGGCATTTATAAAGTGATCGGCAAGCGATACAAGCTTAGCGTCTTCACAATTTATAGATGCTGAGGTCAGCCCTAAAAACAAACCAACATGGGCGGGCATTTTATGTAAAAAATAACTGCCACCTACATCAGGGTAAAGCCCAATGGTTTGCTCTGGCATGGCAATGCGTGATGTTTCGGTAACAACACGATGACTGGCACCGGCCATTAAACCTAAACCGCCGCCCATTACAATACCGTTACCCCAGACTAAAATGGGTTTGTTATAGCAATGTATAAGGTAATCGAGTTGATACTCTTGAGTAAAAAACTCTTCAACCAGTGAGCTCGGTTTACCCTCACTCATTGCTTTGTGTAAGCTCACTACATCGCCACCGGCACAAAATGCTTTTTCACCAGCACCTTTAAGAACCACTAATGCAATGTTATCGTCTTTGTCCCATTGCTGTAGTTGTGGCTCAAGTAAGCTGATCATCTCAAAATTTAACGCGTTTAATGACTTCGGCGCGTTAAGCGTAGCAAAACCAATGAGTCGGCCATTGTCTGTGGTTGCCGTTTCGAATACCACGGCAGCATCAGCTGAATTTAAACGGGTTAATTCACTCATTAGCCATTCACCCAATTAGCTTTGCGTTTTTCTAAAAAGGCGTTCACGCCCTCTTGCTGATCTTCGGTATCAAATAAACCAACAAACAGCTCTCGCTCCAGTGGCAATGCATTCGCCATTGGTTGATGACGCCCTTTTTGAATCAATGTTTTACATGCAGCAACCGACGATGGGCTTTGCTCTGCCACTTGGTTAGCTAGTTTTAGTGCTGCTGCAAAGCTTTCACCTTGTGCAACCACTTCTTCCACTAAGCCAATTTGTAGGGCTTTATCGGCTTTTAAGCGCTCACCGCATAAAATCATGCGTTTTGCCCAGCCTTCACCCACTAGCCATGCTAAGTTTTGCGTTCCACCAGCACAGGGTAATAAACCCACTTTTGCTTCAGGCAATGCCATTTGTGCTTGCTCTTCTGCAATACGAATGTCGCAAGCAAGCGCTACTTCAAGCCCGCCACCCATTGCATAGCCATTAATGGCTGCAACCGACACGCCTCTAAAATTAGTTAACGCTTCAAACGCTTCACCAAATACACATGACATATCTGCAGCTACACCTTTATCGCCACCTGCAAATACATTTAGGTCGGCACCGGCGCTAAAAAACTTTTCGCCTTCACCAGTCAGTACTAATGCATAAATATTTTTATTGGTGTTGAGCTGATTAACTGTGTCTTTAAGCGCTACTAAGGTGTCTTTCGTCCAGGTATTCGCTGGCGGATTCGACATAGTTAAAATAGCTACATGGCCTTCAATAGTTAACTCAATGCTAGGATTTGACATACTAATCTCCTTATAAAACTTCGCTGGCTGATTCGGCTAAGATACGACGCGCAATAATCACGCGCATAATTTCGTTAGTGCCTTCTAAAATTTGATGAACACGTACATCGCGTACGTGGCGTTCAAGTGGGTACTCTTTAATGTAACCGTAGCCCCCATGAATTTGCAGCGCATCGTTACACACAGTAAAACCAACATCGGTTGCAAAGCGTTTAGCCATAGCACAATAAGTAGTTTTTTCACTGTCGTTAGTATCAAGTTTAAACGCCGCGAGTCGTACCATTTGGCGCGCTGCTACAAGCTCGGTATTCATATCGGCAATTTTAAATTGTAGCGCTTGAAACGCAGCCAATGGCTTACCAAATTGGGTACGCTCTTTTAAATACTCACGTGCGGTATTAAGTGCAGCTTGTGCAGTACCAATAGAGCAAGTTGCAATATTAATACGGCCGCCATCTAAACCTTGCATGGCAAACTTAAAGCCTTCGCCCTCAGCGCCTAACAAGTTTGCTGCTGGAATTCGTACATCTTCAAAACTGATTAAGCGTGTTGGCTGGGCATTCCAACCCATTTTTTCTTCTGCTTTGCCGTACTCAATACCTTTGGCATCTGCTGGTACAACAAACGCTGAAATGCCACTTGGGCCATCAGCCCCAGTACGAGCCATTACTACTAAAATTTCTGTTTCACCGGCGCCTGAAATAAACATTTTTGAGCCGTTAATAACATACTCATCACCATCACGAACTGCTTTAGTTTTTAATGACGCAGCATCAGAGCCAGAGCCTGGCTCAGTTAAACAGTACGATGCCAGTAATTCACCCATTACCAATTGCTCAACGTATTTGTCTTTTACCGCATCGGTGCCAAAGCTTGCGATCATCCAGGTTGCCATATTATGAATGGTCAGCATAGCCGTAGTTGCTGTACAACCCAGTGCAAGTTGCTCAAAAATAATGCTTGAATCTAAACGAGATAAACCTAAGCCACCGGCTTCTTCAGGCGTGTATAAGCCACAAAAACCAAGCTCACCAGCGGCTTTTATTGTGTCTTTTGGGAAAATATGTTCGCGATCCCACTTAGCTGCATGTGGTGCTAGTTCAGATTCTGCGAATTGGCGCGCCGTTTGCGCAAAAGCTTGTTGATCTTCAGATAAGTTAAAGTCCATGGTAGACCTCTTGTTGTGTTTTGTTTGTTGTCGGTGCATCCCATCAAGGGAGTTATTAGTGAGGAGCGACAACATTATGTGTTGTGCCCCTCTTTTTTATTGATTATGCGGTTAAACTGTTACTTAAGATTAATACTCATATTTGGACCTGAAGCGATATCATCTTCAAACCAGCGAGAAGTAATGGTTTTGGTTTCTGTGTAAAAACGAATACCTTGTTTACCATACGTGTGTGTATCGCCGTAGAATGAGCCTTTCCAACCCGTAAACGAGAAAAATGGTAAAGGCACAGGAATTGGCACATTAATACCCACTTGGCCTACTTCAATTTCGTGTTGGAATTTACGTGCAGCCGCACCACTTGAGGTAAATAATGAAGTACCGTTGCCGTAAGGGCTTTCGTTAATAAGCGCAATGGCTTCTTCAAGGGTATCAACAAACATACACGCCAATACAGGGCCAAAAATCTCTTCTTTGTACAAGTTCATATCTTTGGTTACATCAGTAAATAACGTAGGACCTACCCAGTTACCTTGCTCGTAACCTTCAACGGTAAAATCAGAGCCATCAATTAAACAGGTAGCTCCTTGTGCTTTACCATCAGCAATCAGTGATAAAATACGTGCTTTTGCAGCAGGTGATGTTTGTGGGCCATAAGCCGCGTCTGCATCATCCCAAACACCTGGGCGTACACCTTCAAAGCCTGCTTTAATTTCATCAACCCAGTCTTTTGCTTGACCAACAAATACCGCCACAGAGATACCCATACAGCGCTGACCTGCCGCACCTACAGAGGCACCCACAAGGTTATTAACAACATGCGATTTACTCGCATCAGGCATAATTACCATGTGGTTTTTAGCGCCAACACACGCTTGAACACGTTTTAAGTTTTGTGTGCCTTTAGAGTAAATGTATGCACCTACACCACATGAACCCACAAATGAGATAGCACGTACGGCTTTGTCTTCTAATAAGCGGTCTACTTGTGGTTTAGTACCGTGCACAACTTGTAACACACCTTTTGGTGCACCAGCTTCAATAAATAGCTCAGCTAAGCGCATAGGAGTAAGCGGATCTTGCTCAGACGGTTTTAAAATAAAGGTGTTACCACACACAATTGCCAGTGGGAACATCCACAATGGGATCATTGCCGGAAAGTTAAATGGCGTAATACCTGCACACACACCCAGTGGTTGCATGTAAGAATACGTATCAATTTTGCGTGCTACGTTTTCCATGGTTTCACCCATCATTAACGACGGCGCATTAGCAGCTTGTTCAACTACCTCAATACCACGCCACACATCACCTTTTGCATCTTCAAACGTTTTGCCTAGCTCATGACAAATAATAGTGGCTAGTTCATCATGGTTTTCTTTTAATAGCGCCGCGTATTTCATCATAATGCGCGCACGCTCTGTAATAGGCACATCTTTCCATGTTTTAAATGTTTCGCTTGCTGATGCAATCGCCGCATCCATCTCTGCGTCTGTAGCGCATGGCGCTTGCGCGAGCACTTCTTGATTAGCTGGGTTTACAACATCAATTAATTCATTTGACGTTGACTGAACGAACTCGCCGTTAATTAGTAAAGGTACTTGGTGCATAATAAATCCTATTGAGTCAATTTAATTGCCGCAGCGCTGTGATTGTTATAGTTGCTGCGGCTTTGTTATCAGTTAAAGTGCTTCGACTGCCATAGCAACGGCTTCACCGCCACCTATACACAAAGACGCAACGCCTTTTTTGAGGCCTCGGTTTTTAAGCGCATGAATAAGTGTTACTAAAATACGTGCGCCACTAGCACCAATTGGGTGGCCTAGTGCACACGCACCACCATTAACGTTTACTTTGCTTTCATCGAGCTTTAATTCGTTAATAGCCAGCATAGTGACCATGGCAAACGCTTCATTAATTTCCCATAAATCAACATCGGCGGTTGTCCAGCCAGCTTTTTCAAGAACGCTGTTCATTGCGCCCACTGGAGCTACGGTAAATTCACTTGGTTTTTGAGAGTGAGTACTGTGAGCAACAATTCTACAAAGTGGCGTTAAACCCTCAGCTTTTGCTTTTGATTCGCTCATTAGTATTAGCGCAGCACCACCATCTGAAATAGACGATGAATTAGCGGCAGTAATAGTGCCGTCTTTTTTAAATGCAGCTCTTAAGCTTGGAATTTTTTCAGGGCGTGCGTTGCCAGGTTGCTCATCAATTGAAACAGTGACATCGCCTTTACGCGTTTTAATAGTGTGCGGAGTGATCTCGTTATCAAACCACCCATTCTCTATGGCTGCGTTTGCTTTACTTAATGAACCCAGTGCAAACGTATCCATTTGCTCACGACCAATACCATATTCATCGGCTGTGTCTTGAGCAAAGCAACCCATTGCTTTATTGTCGTAGGCGTCTTCTAGGCCATCACTCATCATGTGATCTTTGATTTCGCCATGGCCCATACGCATACCGCCACGGGCTTTAGGAATAAAGTAAGGTGCATTGGTCATGCTTTCCATACCACCAGCGATTGCTGATTCAATAGAACCTGCTTTAATAAGGTCATTCGCTAACATCGCGGCTTTTAATCCAGAGCCACATACTTTATTAATAGTGGTAGCGCCGGTGCTTAGTGCAAGCCCCGCTTTAAGCATTGCTTGACGCGAAGGTGCTTGGCCTAAACCGGCTGGCAATACGCAGCCCATAATTACTTCATCAATTGCATCATTGCTTAAACCCGTTTGAGCAAGTGCACCTGCAATGGCCGTAGCACCTAATTCGGTAGACTGCGCATCACTTAGTGCGCCCATAAATCCACCCATTGGGGTGCGTTTTGCTGCTACAATTACAACGCTTTCGAAAGACATAAAAGGCTCCATTTTCAATTAACGCAAACATGTTTTATTATGTTTAGCTTAATGTTTAAACTAATCTGATAAATACGAGCATACATAAAATTTACGTTTACGCCAACGTAAATCTAAAATCAACTTTCTAATTAGTGTAAAAACTGTAAAGTTAGCTTGCTAAAAAATTATTACATACTGTCTAACTGGCTTATAACGTTTATAAACACTCAACTTCTGCTGTATTTCCGCTTTTATTTTATACGTCTAAAGTATAACAACCAGATCGCACTTTACCTTTACGTAAACTTCACTTATATTGGAGTTATTCGAATGAGGTAAACATTACAATGAAATCAGATAATCAAACAAACTTTGCAAATTCAGCCAACGAGCCGGCTAAAAACGAACAAACTTTTAGCATTAGTGAATTGGCTAAAGAATTTGATATTACCACCCGCTCTATCCGTTTCTACGAAGACCAAGGGTTAATATCGCCAGAGCGCAATGGCCAAACACGTATTTACTCAAAGCGCGACAAGGTTCGCCTAAAGCTAATACTGCGCGGCAAGCGTTTAGGTTTCACCTTAGCTGAAACTGGTCGTTTGTTTGAACTGTACGATGCTGATAAATCAAGTGCAAAACAGTTAGTCACCATGCTTGACCTTATCAGTGAGAAAAAAGCCGATCTTTCACAACAGATGGATGACATTAAAGTGGTTCTTATGGAACTGGTCACCGCTGAACGTCGCTGTCGCGACACGCTTAGCAAAATAGATGAATAAAATATAACAACGTCATCAACACACAGGAATTAATCATGAGCACTATTTCACTATATAAAGAAATGAACTTTGGCCTTGGCGAAACTGCAGATATGATCCGCAGTCACGTAAACAGCTTTGCCAGTCAAGAAATTGCCCCACTAGCTGAAAAAACTGACCTTGATAATGCGTTCCCCAATGAACTTTGGCCGCAAATGGGTGAAATGGGCGTGCTTGGCATGACCGTGGATGAAGAATTTGGTGGTGCTGGCTTAGGCTATTTAGAGCACGTTATTGCCATGGAAGAAATTAGCCGTGCAAGTGCCTCTATTGGTTTAAGTTACGGTGCGCATTCAAACCTGTGTGTTAATCAAATAAACCGTAATGGTTCACAAGCACAAAAAGAAAAATACTTACCTAAACTTATTAGTGGTGAGCACATTGGTGCACTGGCGATGAGTGAACCTAACGCGGGCTCTGATGTTGTTTCTATGAAACTTAAAGCAGAGAAAAAAGGCGATAAGTACATTTTAAATGGTAATAAAATGTGGATCACTAATGGCCCTGACGCAGATACGTTGGTAATTTATGCAAAAACAGATTTAAACGCTGGTGCTAAAGGGATTACAGCCTTTATTGTAGAAAAAACATTCCCTGGTTTTTCAACCGCACAAAAGCTCGACAAGCTCGGCATGCGTGGTTCAAATACCTGTGAATTGGTATTTGAAAACTGTGAAGTACCCGAAGAAAATATTTTAGGTAACTTAAACGAAGGCGTTAAGGTACTTATGAGTGGCCTTGATTATGAGCGTGTTGTTTTAGCGGCCGGCCCACTTGGCATAATGCAAGCGTGTATGGATATTGTGGTGCCTTACATCCATGAGCGTAAGCAATTTGACAGCCCTATTGGTCAATTTCAGTTAATACAAGGCAAAATTGCTGATATGTATACACAAATGAATGCAGCTCGCTCATATGTGTACACAGTAGCAAAAGCATGTGATCGCGGCGAAACCACCCGTAAAGACGCTGCTGGCGCAATTTTATACGCTGCTGAGCTTGCAACTAAAATGGCATTAGACGCAATTCAGATTTTAGGCGGCAATGGTTATATAAATGAATACGCAACAGGTCGTTTACTGCGTGATGCGAAATTGTATGAAATTGGTGCAGGCACCTCAGAAATACGCCGTATGTTAATTGGTCGCGAATTATTCACTGAAAGCCGCTAAGGATTAGTTATGACGATTTTAAAATCGAGCGTTAATCCGCATGATCCAAATTTTGTGCAAAATCACAACAACATGTCGGCGCTAGTGGATGATTTACGCAGTAAAGCAGCAACAATACGTTTAGGCGGTGGTGCTGCTTTAAAAGAGCGCCATGAAGGCCGCGGTAAATTGTTTGTCCGTGACCGTATTACCACTTTGCTAGATGAAGGCTCGCCATTTTTAGAAATATCGCAATTTGCTGCCTTTGGCGTTTATGAACAAGATATTCCTTGTGCCGGTGTGGTTGCAGGTATTGGTCGCGTTAAAGGCGTTGAATGTATGGTGATTGCTAATGATGCGACAGTAAAAGGCGGCACCTATTTCCCGCTGACTGTTAAAAAGCATTTACGCGCACAAGACATCGCCGAACGTTGTCATTTACCGTGTATTTATTTAGTTGACTCAGGTGGCGCAAACTTACCTGAGCAAGACGACGTATTCCCTGACAAACTGCATTTTGGTCGTATTTTTTATAACCAAGCGCGTATGTCGGGTAAAGGCATTCCACAAATTGCTGTGGTTATGGGGTTATGTACTGCAGGTGGTGCGTATGTTCCTGCTATGGCCGATGAAAGTATTATTGTAAAAGAGCAAGGCACTATCTTTTTAGCTGGTCCGCCACTAGTAAAAGCTGCCACCGGTGAAGTAGTTACTGCAGAAGAGCTTGGTGGCGCCGATGTACACTGTAAAACATCAGGTGTGGCCGATCATTACGCTGAAAACGATGCTCATGCCTTGTCGATTGCTCGCCAGTGTATTGAACGAATTAACTATTCGCGCCCTACCTCACCATTACTCGAAGAAGTAAAAGCCCCTCGTTATGATATTAACGAACTTTACGGCATTGTCGGTACTGATCTTAAAAAGCCATTTGATATCCGTGAGGTCATTGCCCGTACTGTCGATGACTCATCGTTTGATGAATTTAAACGCTACTTTGGTGAAACACTGGTAACAGGTTTTGCCAGCATTTATGGTCATCCCGTAGGCATAGTGGCCAACAACGGTATTTTATTTAGTGAGTCAGCGCAAAAAGGCGCACACTTTATTCAACTGTGTGCTCAGCGCAACATTCCCCTGGTATTTTTACAAAACATCACTGGCTTTATGGTCGGTAAAAAATACGAGTCTGAAGGCATTGCTAAGCACGGGGCTAAAATGGTAATGGCGGTATCGTGTGCCGATGTACCCAAATTTACTATTTTAATCGGTGGCTCATACGGTGCAGGTAACTATGGTATGTGTGGCCGAGCGTTTGAACCGACCATGATGTGGATGTGGCCAAATGCCCGTATTTCGGTTATGGGTGGCGAACAAGCCGCTGGTGTAATGGCGCAAGTAAAACAAGATGGTCTAGCCCGCAAAGGCGAAAGCATGAGCGAGCAACAAATTAGCGATTTTAAAAAGCCAATCATCGATCAATACGAACAGCAAGGTCACCCTTATTATGCCAGTGCCCGTTTATGGGATGATGGCATTATTGACCCGGCCGATACACGCAATGTTCTTGGGCTTGCACTTAGCGCAGCTAAAAATGCCCCTGAGCGTGAATCGAAATTTGGCGTATTTAGAATGTAATGGGAGCTTAAAATGTCAGTAACACTACAAATAACAAAATCTAATGTGGCTGTACTTGTTTTAAGTCGCCCAGAAAAACGTAATGCCTTTAATAGCGACGTTATCCATGAGCTCATTCAATGTATTGAACATGCTAATACCCTCGATATTCGTGCCCTTGTATTAAAAACTGAGGGTAAACACTTTTCAGCCGGTGCCGATTTAGCCTGGATGAAATCGATGGCAGATAACAACTATAACGATAATTTGGCCGATTCAATGCAGCTGGCTAAGTTAATGCAAGTATTAGCACAAAGCCCACACCCTACAATTTGTGCGGTACAAGGCGCAGCATTTGGTGGCGCATTGGGATTAATTGCTTGCTGTGATATTGCGCTCAGTAAAGACGACGCTCAATTTTGTTTAAGTGAAGTTAAATTAGGTTTAATTCCTGCTGTGATCAGCCCTTATGTAATAAAAGCTATTGGTGAACGCGCTGCTCGTCGTTATTTTTTAACGGCTGAAGTATTTGATGCGCATACGGCCAAGCAGTTGGGGCTAATTCATCAAATTACGGGAAATTTAGACTGTGCACTGGATAACCTACTACAAACGCTGATAGATAATGGCCCGGTAGCGGTTAAAGCAGCTAAAGCGCTTATTAATGATGTGGCAAACAAAGAAATCGATAACGAAATAATTGCGCTCACTGCAGAACGTATAGCCAAAATTCGTGTATCAGACGAAGGTCAAGAAGGTCTAACTGCCTTTTTTGAAAAACGCCCTCCCCAATGGCAACTCTAGGACGCATTATGAACACAGTACACTTACAAAAAATTCTGATTGCTAATCGCGGAGAGATTGCTTGTCGTATTATGCGAACAGCAAAGCAAATGGGCTTGACCACGGTTGCGGTTTATTCAGATGCAGATAAAAACGCTCAACATGTAAAAATGGCTGATGAAGCCTATCATATTGGTGCAGCGCCGAGTAAAGACTCATACCTAGTTGCAGATAAAATACTTAACGTTGCCAAAATGAGTGGTGCTGATTGTATTCACCCGGGCTATGGATTTTTATCTGAAAACAGCGAATTTGCAAATGTTTGTGAAGCTAATAACATTGCCTTTATTGGGCCACCAGCAAGCAGCATAGAAGCTATGGGCTCTAAAACCCGTGCAAAAGAAATTATGGCAGCCGCTAATGTTCCTTTGGTGCCAGGTTATTATGGCGATAAACAAGACCCTAGCTTTTTACAAGCTGAGGCTGAAAAAATTGGCTACCCTGTGCTTATCAAAGCGGCCTTTGGTGGCGGTGGTAAGGGCATGCGTATAGTTTCAAAAGCCAGTGAGTTTATAAGCGCATTAGAAGGTGCTAAACGTGAAGCTACTGCCGGTTTTGGTAATGATCTGGTTTTGCTTGAGCGTTATGTTGACCAACCACGCCATGTTGAAGTACAAGTATTTGCTGATAACTATGGCAACTGTGTGTATTTAGGTGATCGTGATTGTTCATTGCAGCGTCGGCATCAAAAAGTGATTGAAGAAGCGCCTGCCCCCGGTTTATCAGACTCATTGCGAAAAGAAATGGGCGAAGCCGCGGTAAGATGTGCCCTAGCAATTAACTACCGAGGCGCTGGCACTGTGGAATTTTTACTCTGTGGTGATGAGTTCTTTTTCATGGAAATGAATACTCGCTTGCAAGTAGAGCACCCAGTGAGTGAAATGGTCACAGGCGTTGATTTAGTTAATTGGCAAATTAATGTAGCCAGTGGTTTAGCGTTACCTTTAGCGCAAGCAGATATTCAGCTACAAGGACACAGTTTTGAAGCACGTATTTACGCTGAAGATCCAAGTAATGACTTTATTCCGTGCTCTGGCACTATTGAGGCACTATATACGCCCGCTAACAGTGAATATGTACGTATTGATACTGGTATTGCCCAAGGTGATGAAATAAGCCCGTATTACGATCCAATGATTGCCAAACTTATTGTTCATGATGATAACCGAGACCAAGCACTTTCGCGTTTACAACAAGCATTAACACAATTTCATTTAGCCGGATTTAGCACTAATATCAGCTTTTTATATAATTTAGCGATTCATCCACGCTTTAAACAAGGTGCTCCAAGCACCCACTTTATTGCAGAGCAAGGTGAAGCGTTAGTTACTATTGACCCGTCTTTATTACAAACTAGCCGCTTAATTGCAGGTTTTGCGTATTTAGCATCACTTGGCTGTAACACACGTAGTGCAAATCCTTGGCAACAATTGCATGGGTTTAGTTTAAATGCGCCGCAACACATTAGCATTCCATTTAGCGATACGCCTGTAAGCGCAATAAAAACCGCGCAAGGCTACAGCATGTCCATTAATGACAATACCTTTGAAGTACAAGGTGAGTTAGCTGATGGTTACTGCAGCGTATTTATTAATGGTGCCAAGCACACCGCGCATGTAAGCCTCGTTGATAACGCCATTACGGTAATGAACCAAGCACTGCAAACTAAGTTTGAATGTGTTGATAAACATTTCATCAGCTCACATGAAAATGAGGCATTACCCCTTGCTGCGCCGCTTAATGGTACTGTAGTTAAACACTTGTTAGAGGTGGGAAGTACCATCACTAAAGGCGATGCTGTGGTTATTATTGAAGCGATGAAAATGGAATACACACTTAATGCCCCACATGATGGCGTACTTAAAAGCTACTGCTTTGCTGAAGGTGAACTGGTAAGCCATGGCGCATTACTGGCCATTGTTGAGGACACAACTGCAGAGGAACCCGCTTAATATGAGTTCATTATTACCTAAAGCAGTGCGAATTGTTGAAGTGGGCGCCAGAGATGGACTTCAAAATGAAGCCGCTGTAGAAACTGCTGATAAAATAACGCTTATTAACGCACTCGCCGCTGCAGGCATAAAAGACATAGAAGCCGGTGCGTTTGTCTCACCTAAATGGGTGCCACAAATGGCAGACTCTAGTGAAGTAATCAGCGCACTTAATTTACCTGAGGTTAATCTCAGTGCCCTTACCCCTAATTTAAAAGGGGCAGAGGCAGCAGATGCTGTAGGTATTAAAGAATTTGCAATATTTACCGCAGCGAGCGAAGCATTTTGCCAAAAAAATATTAATTGCTCTATTGAGCAAAGTTTGGCGCGTTTTAGTGAAGTTATGGCTTTTGCAAAGGCGCATAACATTCGCGTACGCGGTTATGTAAGTTGTGTGTTAGGTTGCCCGTATGAGGGAGATGTTGACCCTCATACTGTACTGGCTGTTGCTGCTAAACTCTTAAAAATGGGCTGTTATGAAATTAGCCTAGGTGACACCATAGGTGTTGGCACACCCGCTAAAGTAATAGAGCTACTTACATTGCTACTTAAACATATTGATAAATCTAAACTTGCTGTACATTTTCACGACACATACGGGCAAGCGCTCACAAATATTTACGCTGCGCTAAACCTTGGTATAGCAACGGTTGACAGTGCTGTTGCCGGCCTTGGTGGCTGCCCATATGCCAAAGGCGCGTCAGGAAATGTTGCCACCGAAGATGTTGTATACTTACTGCAAGGACTTGGCATTGAGCATGGAATTGATTTACAAAGGCTTGCTGAGGCAGGTTGGCAAATTACGAGTGCACTGAACAAACAACCTGCTAGCAAGGTTTCTGCAGCATTACACGCACAATAATTAAATAGCACAGAATGAGGAGTGACTCATGGCCGGTTTTGATAAAGTAGTTTCTAGTTATGAAGCTGCAATGGAAGGTTTAAAAGACGGCGATACAATAATAGCCGGTGGTTTTGGCTTATGTGGTATCCCTGAGGGTCTAATTGCCCAAATTAAAAAAATGCAAACTAAAGAGTTAACCGTTGTTTCCAATAACTGTGGTGTTGATGACTTTGGTTTAGGGCTGTTACTGCACGACAAGCAAATTAAAAAAGTGGTCGCCTCATACGTTGGCGAAAATGCCTTGTTTGAACAGCAGCTACTAAGTGGCGAGATTGATGTAGAACTTACGCCACAAGGTACTCTTGCTGAAAAAATGCGTGCTGGTGGTGCAGGAATACCTGCTTTTTACACAGCCACAGGTTACGGCACACCGGTTGCTGAGGGTAAAGAAGTAAAAGAGTTTAATGGTCGCCCTTATATTTTAGAAGAGTCAATTACCGGTGAATTCGCTATTGTAAAAGCATGGAAAGCGGATCGCTACGGCAACTTAGTATTTCGTCATACAGCCATGAACTTCAATCCAATGGCGGCTACTGCGGGTAAAATTACCGTTGCAGAAGTAGAGGAAATTGTTGAGCCAGGCGAACTTGAGCCAAGCCAAATACATACGCCAGGAATTTTTGTTAACCGCGTTATAAAAGGTAACTTTGAAAAACGCATTGAACGTGTTACCACACGAGATTAAGCAGGAGCACTAACAATGGCATTATCACGTGAACAAGTCGCAATGCGCGTAGCTCAAGAGTTACAAGATGGGTTTTATGTTAATTTGGGCATTGGTATTCCGACACTCGTCGCAAACTATGTACCCGATGGCATAGAAGTTATGCTACAGTCCGAAAATGGTCTTTTAGGCATGGGCGAATACCCTACTAAAGCCACTGTTGATGCGGATATGATCAACGCGGGTAAAGAAACCGTGACGGCAGCTACCGGTGCAGCTATATTTAATAGTGCAGATAGTTTTGCCATGATACGGGGTGGTCATGTAGACTTAACCGTTCTGGGCGCGTTTGAGGTAGACCAAAACGGTTCTATAGCCTCATGGATGATCCCTAAAAAATTAATTAAAGGCATGGGCGGAGCGATGGATTTAGTCGCAGGTGCAAAAAACATTATTGTTACCATGACCCATGCCAGTAAACACGGCGACTCTAAGTTATTAGAAAGCTGTACGTTACCGCTAACGGGCGTTAACTGTGTTAAAAAAATAGTTACTGATTTAGCCGTTCTAGAAGTAAAAGACGGCGCATTTCATTTACTAGAACGCGCACCAGGCGTATCAGTTGATGAAATTATTAGCAAAACGGCAGGTAAATTGCTAGTTAATGGTGATATTCCTGAGATGGTGTTTTAAACCACTCATAATTTCACTCTGTACCGACCTCATTCCCAGTGCCAA